>DYTM01000009.1:0-2908 GCA_020725985.1 Methanomassiliicoccus sp. | reverse complement strand
CGGAATCGAGGGGAGGATTGTCTCGGTTACGGGAAAACTTGCCCACAGCGGATGCTTCGAGTTCGGCGCTTCAAAGCATGTCGCAACGATTGTCCTCACCGCCATGAAACACGATCCTGCGATGAGGTCAGCGGTCAATGTCCGGTACAGCGAAAACAGCCTCGCCGCGTTGAGGCATGCAGGGCTGAGGATCGGGAGCTTCGACAGGAGGGAGGAGCCGAAGAGAAGGAAGACGATGGAATGGGGGACTGGGAAGGTCATTGAGGAAATGGGATTCGTGCCGGACGTCGTGTTCGACAGGGGCGGAATCGGGAAGGAGCCGATGATCCGGATCCTCGGTAGGGACCCACATGAAGTGGTCAGGAAGATCAGGCTCGCCTTGGACAGAGCGGTGATGCCGTGAAGATCGCGATGTTCACCGACACCTACCTCCCCACAAGGGACGGGGTCGTCACCTCCATACTCCTTACAAAGAAGAAGCTTGAGGAATTTGGTCACGAGGTGGTGCTGTTCGCCCCGGAGCCAGAAGACCCCACGGACAGGGAAGAGGGGGTGTACTACTTCCGGGCGGTCAACTACAAGAGATATCCTGGATACCGGGTGACGATGTTCCCATCGAACAAGTGCCAGATTCTGAAGGACCTTGAGGTGGATGTCATCCACACCCACGGCCTCCTGTTCATGGCGCTCCGGAGCATGTTCGCAGGAAGGATGTTGAGGAAGCCCGTCGTCGTCTCTTTTCACACGATGATCACGGAAGCCTCGAGGTACTACGCCCGCCTTCCGCTGCCGGACGAGATGTTGACCCGCCTCTTCTGGATCTATCTGCGGCAGCTACTCGAGCGGGCGGATGCCGTGGTGGTGCCGAGCGAGGCGATCAAGGCCGAGCTGAGCTCCTACGCACCGGAGATGAGGCGAATCGAGGTGATCCCGACCGGGGTGGACTGCTCGCGATTCAATCCCTCCCTGGACGGCTCGGCGGTGAGGAGGAGGCACGGTCTCGACGGGGAGCGCGTGGTTCTTCACCTCGGCAGAATCGCCTGGGAGAAGAACCTGGGCCTGCTCCTTCGAGCATTCTCGATCCTTGCCAACAGGAGGAGCGATGTCAGGCTGATGGTGGTGGGGGACGGGCCGGCGAGACCGCACTACATGAAGGTCGCCGAGGAACTCGGCATCGCCGACAGGACCATATTCACAGGATTCGTGCCGGACGAGGAGCTTCCGGGATACTACGCCGCCTCGGACGCCTTCGCAATCGCCTCCAAGTTCGAGACCCAGGGGCTCGTCGTCCTGGAGGCCATGGCCTGCGGGAAGCCGGTGGCGGGGATCAACTACAGAGCGACGGCCGAGATCCTCGGGGACGGCCGAACCGGATTCCTTTTCGACGAAGACCCTGAGAGCTGCGCGAGGGCGATGGAGGCGGCGCTCGACTCCCCCCCGGAGTTGCGGGAACTGGTGCGAAGGAAGGCCGAGGAGTACTCTCTGACGGAGAACGCCAAGCGGCTCGTCGCGATCTACCAGTACGCGATCGAAGGCAAGAGGCGGAGGCTGTCGGAAGGATAAAGTAAGCGCAGGAGTCTACCCTGCTTTAATGACCGATGTAGGCCAGATGGTCTTCGATTTCTTCTCGCCCTTCGGACCCTGGGGAATGCTGGCCTGCATCTTCGTGCTCTTCTACGTCGACGCGATCGTCTTCCCGACGGTACCAGAGCTCTTCACCGTCATCATCTTCATGGCGATCCCCGAGCTCTGGTTCGGCCTCACCATCCTCGGCACGATCGCCGTGGCGGAGGTGCTCGGCCTCAGCACCCTCTATATCGTCGTCAGAAGGATCAAGGTCCCGAGGAGAATCGAGGGGGCGGTCAAGCGGTACCGCAGGTTTCTCGTGGTCGGAGATGAGAGAATCATTCTCGTCAACCGGGTCGCGCCGGTCATTCCTTTCATCGGTGCTTTCGTCGCAATATGCAACTGGTCCTTCAGGAAGGCGATCGCGTACACGCTCGCCGGAGGAATGGCGAAGTACGGGATCATACTTGCCCTGAGCGGGGTCTTCTTCGCCTACCTCCAGACGGGGATGGCGCAGACGGTGACGATAATCATGATCCTCGTGATCATCGCAATCAGCTTCGTGTTTTCGTACATAAGAAGCAGGAAGATGAGGAAGGCGAATGAGGATTGCGGTTGTTAACCCGTTCCACTACCCTTTCATGGGAGGGATAGAGCACCGCATCCACCACGTCGGGAGGCGGCTCGGGAGGCGCCATGAGATAACGGTTTTCACCGGAAGGCTGCCAGGCACAGCCGAGACGGAGCAGATGGATGGGTACGTCGTGAGAAGGTTCCGCTCGGCGTACTTCAACGTCTACAATCCGCCGATAATCCTGACGACCGGAATCAGGGAAGGACTTCGGGACCTCAGACCTGACATCATCGAGCTCCACTACAGATGGGCCGGTTCCTACACGAGGGCTGTGATGAGCCAGGATTGCCCGAAGGTGTTCATCTGGCACAACTCATACGGGGAGGGGGAGGGAGGGATGAAGCCCCTGAGTCTTCTCAACGATCTGGTGTTCACCCGCCACCTGCGGCGACTCGACAGATTGGTGTGCGTCAGCGAGTTCCTGGCGAGCGAGCTCCTCCAGAGAGGATGGCCGAAGGATCTGATCTCGGTTGTGCCGAACGGAGTGGACATGCCCGAGAATCTCGGAGAGGAGAAGGATTTCATCTTGTTCGTCGGCAGGCTCGTGAAGACGAAGGGGATTCCGTATCTCCTGAAAGCGATGCGGTCGATCGACCAGAAGCTAGTGATATGCGGTTCGGGGCCGGAAAGGGAGGGGCTGGAGCGCCTCGCCTCTGATTTGGGCGTCGAGGACAAGGTGAAGTTCATGGGGCGGGTGAGCGAGGAGAC
>DYTM01000008.1 GCA_020725985.1 Methanomassiliicoccus sp. | reverse complement strand
GGAAGTGTTTGATGTAGAAGTCGAGGCCCGCACTTGTGATTCTCAGAGGTATGCGTTCGCGCCTGCAATGTTCCACCAATTCCTCGAAGCCCTGCCGGACCGTGACCGCGGAATCGAGCTCTTTGGCGATGACGGGCCTGGGAACCCTCACCATCGTGAACTGCCTCTCCATGCACTCCTCGATTGATATTTCTCCCCGATTGTGCATCTCGTCCAGAGTTCTCCAATCACCGTCGGCAAATCTCTCGAGCACGATCTCGGCCGTGTCGGGAATCACAACTGTACCGTCGAAATCGGTTATGACGACGAGGTCCATTCCTCACACTCGGGCTTGGGGATGTCGTGGTGATTACATAGCGCTTTCGTCCTGCGCTCTCACAATTCAATATTCATGTCGGTCGTCATGACTCGAGTATTTCTTCTCTCACAATTCCAAAGTTTAATCTATCTACATTTGTTTATATTCCTTCCGGGACTGGGTTTCGAGGTCACTGTTGGACGGGGACGAAAGGACCGGGATGGGACCTTGGGAGCAATGCCCAGGAGGAGAGAGATGCCAAAGACGACCAAGAAGAAGGCCGCGCCGAAGAAGACCGCGAAGAAGACCGCGAAGAAGGGCAAGAAGTAGACAGCCTACGCGCGGTTGCGTATGCATTGCCCTTCGGGCGAAGCTCAGCGGTTAGCTTCGATTAACCCTATCGCAGCAATCGGGGACCGAAAAGACTTTTTCTTCATTCTCGACGACCCGTCCTCGCTCTCGACAAGCGAGGCGTATGCTGACGATGAGAACTCCTGTGTTTCGACCCCATCTCGCTTTCGAGAACGCTAAATAGGGCTTGCCCCATACCCGGGACGTAAGGAGACCTACGGGTTCCGTTTTCCGGTGCCAGTAGTCCAGGGGGATTTCGGATGAGCGATGCAAAGACGATCGAATCCGTGATGGATGAGCGGAGACGTTTTCCACCTTCAAAGGAGTTCAGTGAGAGTGCCCACATCAAGAGTAAGGAGACGTATGAGGAGATGTACAGGGGATCGATCCGAGACCCTGTCGCTTTCTGGGAGAAGTGGGCGAAGGAAATCGATTGGTACACGCCGTGGACCAAGACCTTCGATTGGGATCCGAAGGAGGTGAGGATCGAATGGTTCAGGGGAGGGAAATTGAACGCCTCCCACAACTGCCTCGACCGTCACGCACGGAGCTGGAGAAAGAACAAGGCAGCCTTGATTTGGCAGGGGGAGCCGGAGAACGATGTGAGGACATTCACCTATCAACAGCTCCTTGCGGAGGTCTGCAAGTTCGCGAATGTTCTCAAGAGTAAGGGCGTGAAGAAGGGGGACAGGGTGGCGATCTACTTGCCGATGATCCCGGAGCTCCCCATCGCTATGCTCGCCTGCGCGAGGATCGGTGCGATCCACAGCATCGTCTTCGGCGGGTTCAGCTCCGAGTCCCTGAAGGACCGCATCGCCGACAGCGGCTGCAAGATACTGATCACAGCCGACGGTTCCTACAGGGGAGGAAAGCTCGTCGCCCTGAAGGCCAATGGTGACATCGCGCTCGCGAAGGAGCACTACGTGGAGAACGTCGTCGTGGTCAAGAGGACCGGAATCCCGGTCGAGATGAAGGAGGGCAGAGACACCTGGTGGCACGATGAGATGGAGACCGCGTCCACTGTCTGCGAGCCCGAGGTCATGGACGCAGAGGATCCTCTTTTCATCCTGTACACGAGCGGGTCGACAGGGAAGCCGAAGGGCGTCCTGCACACGACCGGGGGCTACATGCTCTACGTCCTTCTTACATTCAAATGGATATTCGACTACCGGGATGAGGATACCTTCTGGTGCACCGCCGACATCGGTTGGATAACCGGTCACAGCTACATCGTCTACGGACCGCTTGCGGCGGGAGCGACGACCGTCATGTTCGAGGGCATCCCCACATATCCTCAGGTTGACAGATATTGGAGGATCGTCGAGAAGTTCAAGGTGAACATCTTCTACACCGCACCGACGGCGATCAGGGCCCTGATGAGGGAAGGGGAGAAGTGGCCGGGATCGAGAGACCTGTCAAGCATCCGGCTCTTGGGATCAGTCGGAGAGGCGATCAACCCCGAGGCGTGGATGTGGTACTACAACGTCATCGGCGGGGGAAAGTGCCCGATCGTGGACACGTGGTGGCAGACCGAGACCGGAGGGATACTCATCACTCCTCTCCCGGGGGCTACAGTGCTGAAGCCCGGGTGCGCCACCGTTCCATTCTTCGGCATCGATCCGGGAATACTCCGAGAGGACGCGACGGAGGCGGACATCAACGAGGGCGGATACCTCGTGATCAAGAAGCCTTGGCCGGGGATAATGAGAACGGTGTACGGCCAGCACGAGCGATTCAAGGATATCTACTGGACGAGGTTCCCCGGGGTCTACCTCACCGGGGATGGCGCGCGGAGGGACGAGGACGGGGACATCTGGATCGTCGGGAGGGTGGACGATGTGATCAAGGTATCGGGTCATCGAATAGGGGCGGCGGAGGTGGAGAGCGCCCTCGTCAGTCACAAGGACGTCGCTGAGGCTGCGGTGGTGCCGATGCCCCATCCGATCAAAGGGGAGGCGATCTTCGCGTTCGTCACTTTGAAGGCAGGGGTGCCGGAGAGGGAGGAGCTGAAGAAGGAGCTGATCCAGCATGTGAGGCAGCAGGTGGGCCCGATAGCCGCGCCGGAGATGATACAATTCGCCAACGCCCTGCCGAAGACCCGCAGCGGAAAGATTATGAGGCGCATATTGCGTAGAATCGCCACCGGAAACGTCGAAGAATTGGGGGACACAACAACTCTCGCCGACCCATCGGTCGTGGACAAACTTGTCTCCTCCAGGAAGGAGTTGGTCAAATGATCGTGCTCATGAGGCTGTTCCCGAAGGATAAGGGAGACGCGGAGGAGATATGGAATTTCGTGAATCAGAGGTTCTCCGCTCCGTCGGCGAAGAAGGTGAGGCCCCTCTTTTCGTCGATGCAGACCCGCGCGCGCTTCGTCTCGCTTTTCATCGAGGCTGACGACATCGAGAGAATCGGGGATGTTCTCGTCGACGACATCGGGGCGTGCCCTCAGATCGTTGACACGAGGACCATGCCCCTTCTGAAGATGGCATTCCTCCCGACGCCGAAAGAGAAGCCGAAGAGGACGAAGCGGTACAGCGTCATGGTCCGGTGCCGGCCGAAGGAGTACTACTCCGTCTACAGGAAAGTGCTCGATGTGCAGCCCGCGCCGGGGATATTCGCAACCTTCGTCGCGTTCCTCATCGGGGACTTCGACGTCATGGTTTCAATCGTGTCGACATCACAGAAGAAGGTGAGGGAGTATGCCGCGAGGAACATTTGGAAGCTCGACGGCGTGGAGGAGGTCAAGATATTCCCGATCCAGAAATCCAAACTCCTGATCGCGGAGGAGGATTGGCAGATGCTTCAGAGAGCCCTTCTCTACGTCCCCCCGTGGGCGGGGGATGAGATGAAGGACACCCTCGCCTTCGGGTTCCATCTCACCGAAGAGGACATTCATCTGACCGGCGCGATGCGCAGCGAGAGCTGATAATCTCGACTGCGTTGCCCGAGAATGTGGGTATATTCAACAGGGAATGCCCCTCAAAGATGGGGGAATCTCGCATGAAGGGGAGAGAGCATTCTGCATCTGCTGTGCTGCAGAGTCCTTCGGCCGTTCTGAGGGAGTCTCAGAGACCGAGCAACTGCTTCTTCTTCGCGTTGAACTCCTTGTCCGTTATGATTCCCTTATCGCGGAGCTTCGCGAGCCTCTCGAGCTCGTAGGTGTAGTCGTAAGGCTTCGGCGCTGCTTCGGCCTGCGGAGGCTTCTTCACCTCTTCCGGTGCGGATGGGATCTCGGGGGCATGACCGTTGTCCTTGGAGACGGTCACCAGATTCGTTTTCATCTGCTCCACCTCGTTCTCAAGGACCATCTTGTCGCTCGTGGTCACGAATCCCGCGGGAAGGTAGATGTCATAGCTGCATGCGATGTGCACCTGGTTCGCCTGCTTGAGGAGATCGACGTTCAGCGTCGTCGATAGATCCTCGATCTTCGTCGAGAGATACGATCCGACCTTCGTTCCCCTGGTCGCGATGATCTTCTCGGGCTTCTGACTCGTCGTGACTGTGTAGCCCTTCGCGACGAGGAACTTCTCCGCCGAGTCGAACAGCATCCCCACTTCTCCGCTCACGAGGAATGACTTAGAGAATTGCCTCGACATGTTTGTCAGTTCGGCGTGTCTTTCCAAATATCTTTTGACACAATAATCATGTTTTGATAATGATGCTGGGTATCCTCTCGATGGGGCAGAGGGGGAGATTTGAGCCGCCCGGCACTATCATGCCTAGACTCGGATCCCGCACGCCTCGGCGTAGCAGGAAGGGAGAAAGATGGGTCCGTCCAGATTTGAACTGGAGTCACCAGCACCCCAAGCTGGGAGGATTCCAAGCTACCCCACGGACCCATTGTCAAAAGGGATTAAGGGGTTTAGCCGAGGGGAATGATCTCGTCGACGAGGTCCGAGTGAGAGATGATCATTCTCCGGCAGCAGTAGCGTCTTATTCCGAGATCGTCAAGGACCTGCTTCGGATCTTCCCCAAGCTGGACCCTCTTCACGAAGGTCTGGTAGGAACTCCCTATCACCTTGCCGCAAGTGAAGCATCTAACAGGGATGATCATTTGTTCACCTGTAGGACTTCTGCCGCTTCTTCCTCGCGCCCCTGCCGAGTGGCTTTTTCGGCAGCTTCCTGCGCGGATCGCTGATGAGCAGGGAGCGATCGTACTGTTTGAACATCCTCTCCAGGTCCCCGTCCTTGAAGAACTGGACGAGCGCCTTGGCGATTGCGGTCCGGGATGCCTCGGCCTGTCCCATTATGCCTCCGCCTCTCACGTTCACGTCGATGTCCACAGCCGAAGCCCTTTCGGGTGCGAGCTGCAACGGCTCCATGATCTTGAGGCGGGCGAGCTCGGGCGAATAGACGTCAATCGGGACGCTGTTGATCCTGACCATCCCGGTCCCCTTCGATATGACCGCCCTTGCCACCGCTTCCTTTCTCTTACCAGTCGTGTTGATGATGTCGACCAAGCCGATCACCTCACCTTCGAACCGAGGTGCGCCGAGATGTCGGAAAGGGTCACGTACTTGCTGGATATTGGCTTTATCGCCTCCTCCACCTTCTCCATCTTTGAGGAGGAGTACTCCTTCGGCACGCCCACATAGATCTTGAGCCTCCGGTACGCTTCCCTTCCGCTCGGCCTGTCATACGGTCCTCTTGAATATCAGGTCCGCTCTTCGAGGGTAGAAAGGTCCCCTGATGATCTTGCCCCGGTCCTTCTTCTGCTTGAACTCCCCGAACACCATCTCTTTCTTGCCGGTGACCAGCGCCTTCTCGGCGTTGACAACGACGACCTCCTCCCCCTTAAGGATCCGCTCCGCGATATTGGTGCAGAGCCTTCCCAGGACGTGGCCCTCCGCGTTGATGATCGCCATCCTTGTCACCCCATGATAGTGATTCCGCTTCCATCCGGGACATCCCGGACGAGCTGTTCGATAGTCATGCTCCTGCCGCCCGCGTCCTCGATCTTCTTGCGCGCAGACTCGGAAAACTTGAAGGCGGCAACCGTGAGCTTCTTGCTCAGGCTTCCGGCCCCGAGCACCTTGCCGGGGACGACGATGACGTCCCCCTCCTCAGTGTACCGATCCAACCTGCTGAGGTTGACCTCGGCCCAGTTTCGGCTGGGCTTCTCCAATCGCTGCGCAATGTCTCGCCAGACGCCGGCTCCCGCCTCCCTCGACCCCCTCTTCAAAGACTCGATGAGAATGACGAGGTTCGGGTCCGTCTTAGCTCTTCTCTTCATCTTCTGACTCTCCCGACATTGGGTAGAAGGCTCTAACAGAGAAGTCTTTAATAAAGCTTTCTCAAGTCCGCGGCGATCAGAAGTGGGGAGCCAGAGGTTGGCCAAGAGGCGGTTGGTCAGCTTCCCTCGGGTCCCCCCCATCACCCGGGCATTGGCATCGTCAGCCACCGAGGTCGCCGGGTGACATCAAATGCGCCCTGTTTGGCCAATCCAGACGCTCCGGAAACGCCATCGACAGTCATTATATATAACCTCTATCATAATGTTCGGACACCCGGGGGTACGAAGTGATTCGATTCGGTCCAGCTGGGATTCCTCTTTCTTGCAAGGGCAGAACCCTCAGAGACGGCATCGAGGATGTCCACAATCTAGGCTTGAATGCGATGGAGATCCAGATGGTGAGGGTCAACATCGTGGACCGCTCCCCCGATGACGAGGAGGTGGGTCTCACCCCCCTCGAGGTCGACTCCGACCTCATCGTCGGGATGGTGAGGAGGAAGGGGAAGAAGGAAGTCAAGATCACCGACCCCAATGAGAAGATAAAAGCGGACGACATCCTGGTGACCCTCGCCTCAGGTCTAGCACAGAACTTCCAGGAGCTGAAGATGCTTGGCCGGATGGGCGAAGAGCTTGACGTCCGGCTCTCTATGCACACTCCATACTACATGGACCTGGCCAGCAATACGGAGCTGACGGAGAAGAGCGTCAACAGTGTGAAGTGGGCCGGGACGATGACGAACGTGATGAAGGGCGGGATCGTGGTCACGCACTCCGGCCTCTACGGAACCCAGGGCAAGAAACGGGCGAGGGAGAACATCACCGAGAACGTCGGAAAGATAATGGACTGGTGGAAGGAGAACGGCATCAAGCCCCTCCTGGGCATCGAGACCAGCGGCCGCCAGGAGATCTGCGGCTCCCGCGACGAGATCGTCGATATATGCACCGAGGTCTAGGGACCGGTGCCCGTGATCAACTTCGCCCACCTGCATGCGAGGGAGAACGGAATTCTCAGGGAGCCCCAGGATTTCGCGGAGATATTCGATCGCACGAAGAAGTACATCAGGGACTCGTACTACACTCATTTCGCCGGCGTGGAGCACGAGGGCGGGAATGAGAAAAGGGTAACTCCGATCAAGAAGGGAGATCTGCGGTTTGAGCCTCTGGCTGAATACCTAGTGGAAAACGTTCCGAACATCACGATCATCTCAAGCTCCCCCCTCCTCGAGCACGACGCGATGTACATGAAGGTCATCTTCGAGAGGGTTCTCATGAAAAAGGTGACGAAGGGCTCGAAAGGGAGGAAAGGAGAGAGAGAGGAGAAGGACTAGTGGAGATGAAGGAAGCCGTCTGTTACATAGTGAAGGAGGTGCAGGAGGCCCTTCAGAACGTCGACGCCAAGGTTGTGGAGGAGATCGTTTCGTCGGTCATCTCGGCAGAGAAGGTGTTCGTCTACGGCGTCGGCAGGTCCGGCCTGGTCGGTCAGGCCTTCGCAGTGAGACTCGTCCAGATGGGGCTCGACGTCCATTTCATCGGCGAGATGACAACCCCGATCGTCGGTGAGAAAGACATCGTCATAATCATATCGAACACCGGGGAGACCATGTCGGCAATTCAAACCGCGAACATAGTGAGGAGAGTGGGGGCGAAGGTCATCGCCGTCACCTCCAACATCAACTCGAAGCTGAGTCAGGCCGCAAATGTTTCGCTGGAACTTGCGCCGAAGAGGGACGAGCAGCGCAGGAAGCTCGCCCCGCTGGGGACACTGTTTGAGGACACGGCCTTCATCCTGTTCGACTGCATGGTCCCTGTCATTATGAACAGGCTCGGGCTGTCAGAGTCCTCACTCCGCAGACGGCACGCCATCTGGGTCTGATCGGACCCGCCTCGTTCTGACGCTCGTTCCGTGATAGGGGCTCTCGTACTCGTCCCAGTAGACGGCGAAATCCCTCGCCTTCATCGTTCCGCCGTCGAGGAAGAAAGCCTCGACCGCCTTGTTGACTGGGTCGATGACGATCGCGCTGTGATGGCGCCTCCCGAACAGGGTCTGCTGGGTCTCGACATCCGTCGAAGACATGAAGCATCCGTGACCTGGGTGGGAATGGTACCAGCCGACGATGAGGTAGTCGAAGCCGCTCTCCTCGAGTGAGGCGAACAGCTTCTCGAAGCCCTCCCGGTCGAACCTCACGTGGACGGAGGAGGAGTCCAGGTCCGTCGTCACAACGTCTCTCACGATCGCGTACTCCCTCTCCCCGCTCCTGAAGATCCAGCCGAGCATCAGTCCCATCACCTCCTTCTTCTCGTCGGCGTGCCTGAGGGCGTGGTTCCTCATCTTCTCCTTCGCCACCTTGGAGATGAAGAGCTCGAGGCCCTCGCTTTCCGCATCCTTGTACCTTGTAAGGGCCTTCTCACCGAGCCACTTGTGCGCCCTCCTCCTTTCGGTCGGAGGAGGTGATCTTTCCTCGATCTGAATCTCCTTGCCGTCGAGTACAAGGGGAGGTCTCAATCCCCTCTCACCACCTTCGGCGCGGGTGAGCAGATGATTGGGGGGGACTTGAGCTTCGCCTTGTTGAAGTAAGCCGCTGCGGCGGTGCAGGTCTCGCTTCCGAAAGGGCTGAATGGGTTGGGATTGAGGAGAAGGGATTCGATTCCTTTTATGAAGGAGAGAAGGGTCGAGTTGAAGCTCCAGTCGTCCAGGAGCTTTGCGCAGAGGTGACCGCCGTCCTCCGGCATCATGATGTTTGGGTGGAAGATGGGCGTCTTCCACATCACCAGGGGCTTCTCGAAGGGGTACTCCCGGCTGACGATCATCGAGAATCGGTGCTCGTATCTCGTCACCACCCTTCCCCCTTCCCAGACGAGCGCCGGTATCCTTTTCAGGTCGATCTCGATCTCCACCGGGAACTTGGAGAAGCTATCGGCGGAGGTTCCGATAGGGTATCTGAGGTACCTGGAGCAGATTGCGAGCTCGTTCCGGAGTCTGGAGCCGAGGATGTCCATCGGTAGGGACATCAGCCCCCGCCTTCGGGGTCTGGGATGAGCTCGAGGTCATCGCTGTTGAGGACCCCTGCCTCCGCCACCGTCTGCTGGCCTCTGAGCAGCCTCTTTCCCCGCCTGAGCACATACGCCCCGGCATCCTTCTCCCAGTAGCCTGCGGCGCCCTCGATGATGTCCTCGATGGTGTTCTCCCCCTCGAGCTCCATGTCGACCGTGGCACCAGATTCCGCGTTCCTCACCTTCACTCTGAGCGGCATTGCGTCACCTCCTCGGCCAAAAGCTGGATTGCCGTTAAAGGTTTCCACCACAGTTAGACGTGTCGATTCTCAGCGTTGAGAATCATGCGGTTCCATTCGGGAGTGCATCGGGCAACCCGGGTCGATCGATGTCTCGAGGATTTCGAACCTGTTCCTCAGACCGTCGTAGTGGGCGACGTGCCTTATGCAGTCCTCACTCTTCCCGCTGAGGACCTTCAACGCCTCTCTCACCTGTATCGCGGCAATCACGCTCGTCGTCGTTATCTCAGCTGGGACCTTCGGCTCGTAGAAAGACGCCTCGATTCCAGTGCAGCTGTGTCTCTTTTCCATGATCCGGAAATGGGATCGGTTCATTCCGCATTGTAGGCAGGGCCCCTCCGGAGGGAGGACTACGTGGACTCTGCCGGCGAATCCGTTCGTCCCCCCATCTATGTACGGGATACCGAGGTGATAGGAATGTGCGTTCAGATGCAATCTCGCGGCGATATTGTCGAGGCATCCGAACACGACGTCGGGTCTGGGGGAAGATGAGAGATCGATGTCCTGTATGCTCGAGACGACCGGCGTGACTCGAGCAGTCGGAGACAACTCCGCCGCCCTTGCCGCCACAACGCTCGCCTTCTGGAGGCGGCTCTCCGCGTCTTCCTCCCTGAAGAAGACGCACCTGTTGAGGTTTGATCTGACAATCCGGTCCATATCGACCACGACGATCTCCTTGAAACCCGATAGGACGAGGCTCTTGACGACCTCGTTGCCAAGGGCCCCAGCCCCGACGACAAGACACCTCGACTTCACGATCTTCCCGACGTCAAGCCACCCAATCCTTCTGGACCTGTCGAGGCGGTCCTCGTCAATCTCGCCCAGTTTGATCGCTTCACTCATGCGAGGCGGAAGAACTTCCATGAGTATGATAAACTAGTCTTCGCATTTCCATTCGGTGAGAATCAGCCTCCAGAATCGTCACAGCCTCGGGACAGGAAAGCCCCTAGACGCTCACCAGAACCAGAATAATGAAGAACAAGTAGAAGAGGCCGCCGAGCATCAACCCGGACATGCGCAGCTCCGAGTGGCTCGAACGCAGATAGAGTATCGAGGCTGCGAGTATTGATATGCCCATTGATACCGATTGCAGGAATTGCGTGGTGTTCCAAAGAACGATATGCCAGTCCGTGGCAACGATGCCGATCGTCACCGGGATGCAGCTCTGGAATACCATCGCGCCGGTGATGTTCCCGATGGCATAGGTGTCCTTTCCCTCCCTGATCCAGAGGAAGCTATTGAACTTCTCCGGGAGTTCCGTCGCAACGGGCGCGAGGATGAGGGCAAGTATTAGCGGATTCATTCCGAGCGCGATCGCAGCCTCTCGAATCTGTTCGACGAAGATGTTCGCCCCTAGGATGATTGCCATCAGCCCCATCGCCACTTGCACGAATATGAGGTAGGTAGGGGGCTCGACCTCGTAGACGGCTTTCCTTAGTTTCTCCCCGATGGGGTCCTCGACGCCGGTCCTGGATGCGTTCCTCCCGTTGCCCAGTGCCTTGTCGATGGCCCTCTGGAAATAGAGGCACTTCAGATTCCCATTCTCGCACTGCCCATCCCTGCATTTCACTGTGATGTAGGTGTAGTAGACATAGAGGGGGATGAACACAACTCCGATGATCCACTTGATCCAGCTGAACTCGAGCGGAACGAAGGCGGCAACGAGGGCCAGGCTGTAGGCGATCAGGAAGAACTTAAGATCGCGTCGTATGAGCTTCCCGTTCACCCGCAGTGTCCTCCTGCCCTTCCTCTTCATGAACAAGAAGACCGAAAGGCCGCAGACGAAGAGGGCGAGCGTGGAGAGCATGAACGGGGCGCCGAGGATCGCCCCCACGCCGATTTCTTGGCCCGCTTCTCCTCCCAGGAAGAGAAGGGCGATGATTGGGATGAGGGTCTCCGGCATCGCGGTCCCGACCGCCGCGAGTACGCTCCCGATGCATCCCTCCGACAGATTGAAGCGCTTGCCGAGCCACTCGATGCCGTTCGTGAAGAACTCGCAGCCAATCAGTATCAGCGCAAAGCTGAGGATGAACAGGACGATGTCCATTTACCAGTAGACGCATGGTGATAGAGTATTTATACGTTTCAGCGGCGAATTCTGACCTCGAATCTCCTGGTCTGTGGCGGGTTTCGGACCTAGACGTCGCCAGCCAGGCAATCGGAAAAGTTCATTAGCCTAGAGGTTCTTTCCGCGCCTGCGGTGCAGCGATGAACAACGAGTTCAAGGTCACGCCCTGGGAGGTAACGGGCGAGATCGACTACGACCTTCTTGTGGACAAGTTCGGGACGAGGAAGATCGACGAAGCCCTTCTGGAAAGGATGTCGAAGTACGGAGAGCTCCATCCGATGCTGCGCCGCGGCATCACCTACTCCCACCGGGACATGGACTGGATTCTCGACAGGTATGATGCGGGGGACAAGTTCGTCCTTTACACCGGCCGGGGGCCCTCGGGGAACACCCACATCGGACACCTGGTCACCTGGATGTTCACGAAGCATCTTCAGGATCTCTTCGACACCAAGCTGTATTTCCAGATGACCGACGACGAGAAGTTCCTCTTCAACGAGAACCTGGCGCTCGAGGATACGCGGACGCTCGCGTACGACAACATCCTGGACGTGATTGCACTCGGGTTCGATGCCAAGCGGACGAGGATATTCCTCGACACTGAGTGCATCAGGACGCTCTATCCCATCGCTCTCAAGGTGGCAAAGAAGGTCACCTTCTCCACCGCCAAAGCCGTTTTCGGATTCGATAACAGCTACAACATCGGGACGATATTCTACACGAGCATACAGGCCGCACCGGCATTCCTGGAGTCCGAGATTCAGAAGAGGAGCGTCCCCTGCCTCATCCCGTGCGGCATCGACCAGGATGCTCACTTCAGGGTGGCGAGGGACGTCGCCCCGCTGCTCGGATATCCGAAGCCCGCCCTCTTGCACAACAAGATGTTCCCGAGCCTGATGGGTGGGGAGAAGATGTCCTCCTCCCAGCCCGATACGACCATCTTCACCACCGACACTCCCAAGGCCGTGAAGAAGAAGATCGCAAACGCATTCACCGGGGGCGCGGTCTCGATCGAGGAGCAGAGGAAGATCGGCGGGAAGCCAGACGTCTGCTCGGTGTTCAAGTACGAGTACTTCCTGTTCGAGCCGGACGACCGGGAGATCAACAACCTCTCCGAGGCGTGCAAGAAGGGCGAGATCCTTTGCGGGGAATGCAAGAAGAGGCTGACCGAGAGGATCGTGAGGTTCCTGGAGGAGCATCAGAGGAAGAGAGAGAAGGCGCGGGAGAGGGTAGAGGAGTTCATGATGAGGGACTCCTGATGGAGATCAGCCCGATCGGGTACGTGAGGAACTCAGCGGAAGAGGACACTGACTTCGACGACCTCATTTCGGAAATCGAGATTCTGCCGGACTTCGCCGAAGGACTCTACAAGATCGAGGAGAGTGAGGAGCTGGACATCATCTTCCTCTTCGACCGCTCCCATTCCTACAGGATGAGGGTGCACCCCCACCATGACCCCTCGCAGCCAGAGGTGGGGGTCTTCGCGTCGAGGAGTCCAAAGCGCCCGAACTTCCTCGGCCTCACGAGGGTCAAGTTCCTCCGCCGCGAGGGGAACGTGCTCATCGTCAAGGGTCTCGACGCCTTCAACGGCACGCCGGTCGTAGACATCAAGCCCGCCAGAAGGCGGGACCAGACTGGCAAAAATCACAAATAGTCAGGAGAGTCTACTCCATCCGCCATGAAAGCCTCGGAGATCCTTGAGGGCCTCAGTTCTCAGGAGAAACGTATACTTCTGACGCTCGACAGGATCGGCGCGGCCGGGACACCCGAAGAGATTTTCGAAAAGGGCGGCTTCGAGCATCTGGTCGAGGTCATGAACGCCGCCTCGTGGCTTCAGTCGAAGGAGCTCATCCGGATCGAGGAGAGTGCCAAGAAGCTCTACTCGATCGAGAACAGAGAGGTGCTGGAAAGGGGACTTCCGGAGAGGAGGGCCCTCGATCTCATCAGCTCCAAGGGAGGTACCCTGGGCACTTCCGAGATGGAGAGCGTCGTCGATAAGCAGGAAGTGCCGATCGCGATAGGTTGGCTGAAGAGGAAGGGCCTTGCCACCATCAGGAAGGATGATGGAAAGACGATGCTGGTGCTGACCGCCAAGGGGATTGCCGCGGCCTCGAGCGACATGGAGGACGAGGCGGTTCTCAAGGCGCTTGCCTCAAGGGACCTGCCTGAGGACGAGGTCGATCCC
The DNA here is from genome assembly GCA_020725985.1 of Methanomassiliicoccus sp. Taxonomy (GTDB): domain Archaea; phylum Thermoplasmatota; class Thermoplasmata; order Methanomassiliicoccales; family JACIVX01; genus DYTM01. The sequence continues at coordinate 3,036 of DYTM01000008.1, read as the reverse complement.
GCGGCCATCACGCGGTTGAGGTCGAGGCAGGACCTCGTCTCGGAAAGACTCGTCGTCGCGAGGAGAATGACCCTGACCGACCTCGGGAGGGAGGTCCTCGCCGGCGGGATCGAGTTGAAGGAGGAGGTCGCCCAGATCTCATCGGAGCTGATCCAGACCGGGCGGTGGAAGGAAGTCGCCTTCAGGAAGTACGACGTCCGGACCTTCGCCCCTTCCGTCTTCCCTGGCAAAAAGCATCCGATCACGAGGATGGCCGCGGAGGTGCGTCGGATCTTCGTCCAGATGGGATTCAAGGAGATCGACGACGAGTACGTGCAGTCCGCGTTCTGGAACATGGACGCCCTGTTCACCCCTCAGGATCACCCAGCGAGGGACCAGCAGGACACCTTCTACCTGAGGAACCCGGCAAGGCTGGAACTCGAGGACGAAAGGCTCGTGGACGTAGTGAAGGCGATACACGAGGACGGGTGGAACACCGGCTCGCTCGGATGGAGGGGGAGGTGGAGCAGGGAGGAGGCCGAGAGGGCGCTGCTCCGCACCCACACAACCGTCAGCACCGTCCGCTACCTTTCGGAGCATCCCGATCCTCCGGTGAAGGTCTTCTCGATCAGCAGGATATTCAGGAACGAGGCGATCGACGCCACTCATCTGCCGGAGTTCATGCAGATTGAGGGGATAATCATGGAGGAGGGGACGAGCTTCGACATGCTCTGCGGCGTACTGAGGGAGTTCTACCGCGCGATGGGCTTCGAGAAGCTCCGCTTCCGACCTGGCTACTTCCCGTACACCGAGCCCTCCCTCGAGGTGGAGGTCCTCCACAACGGCCAGTGGATGGAGCTGGGAGGGGCAGGCGTGTTCAGGCCCGAGGTGACCGCCCCCTACGGCGTGAAGCACCCTGTGCTCGCATGGGGTCTCGGTTTCGAGAGGCTGGCGATGCTCCGCTGGAATCTCACCGACATCAGAGAGCTCTACATCAGCGATATTGACCTGCTGAGGAAGAGCCCCATTTTCTAGGGGGCTGAGCCTTCGACGCGAACTCGGCCGACTTCTCTCTCATTCCGGCGAGCGCGTAGGCGTCCGACAGCCCGCGGTAGAACTTGGCCTTGTCGCTCGATCTCGTGAGCCCGAGGCTCTTGCTCATGCACTTGACGGCTTCGGGCCCGTTCCCCTCTCTCAGGTAGAGCGTTCCGAGTTGGAAGTAGATTCTCTCGAGATGCTCAGGGTCGGTCTTCTTCAGTTGCGAAGGGAGAAGAGACTCGAGTGTCTCCTTCGCCTCCCTGTTCCTCGACAGGTTGGCAAGCGCCTCAGCGATCTCGCACTCGAGGCGCGGATCGGTTCCGTTACCGGAGGAAAGCTCCCTCGCCTCAGTCAGGATGGCGTAGGCATCCTGATGCCTTCCCTGGCCCATCGCCAGCAGACCGAGCATCAGCTTGCCGTCGGATCGCTCCCGGAGGGAATCCGAGGATCCCATCCTTCTTGCGACCCTCTCGCAGAAGTCCTTGTGTCCGGTCTTCCTGGCGATCTCAGCCGCGAAGAAGAGGACCTTGTGGCGGTACTTGTCCGAGGGGTTCTCGAGAGCCGATATGATGGAAAAGAGGTCCTCGTCCGCGACCGAGACGAGATGCTGTCCTCTAGCTGCGACAAGCATCTCCGCCTCCCTGAGCCTCCCCGAGCGGATGAGGTGATAGAGCCTTTCGCGGTTGTCCCCATCCTTCAACCAGTAGTCCGCCGCGAAGCTGTGATACATCCTCAGATCCTCCTTCCCCTGGAGCCTGACGATGGAATCTCTGAGGTCCTCAGGCATCTCCACCATCCCGTTCCGATCCGTCGGCAGGAGGGAGATGCTCGTCTCCGGGAGGACGGATCGCTTGAAGGCCTTCCTGAAGACGCAGGCTTGGGCGAGGATCGGCCGGAATTGCCCGTCAGTCGATTTCCAGAGATCCTCCCCAGCGCATTTCTTCAGGTCGAGAAGGGGCATGATCTCTATGCCCTCGCTGATCGCAAACTCTTTTATCTTACCAGCTCGCGCCTCCCCTTTCGGCACGAGGAAGTAGACCTTCCTCTTCGTCTTCCCCCTCCGGATGTGCGCAAGACGCTCCATCACCTCTTGGCCATCCTTGAGCTTCTTCAGTTCGATTGCCGCGTGAGCGCGTGAGATGCGGAGGGCCGCTGCGATGCCGTCCTGGCTGACATCGATGGGAACATCGTAGTTGTCCTGCAACTTCGAGTACTGGGAAAGGTGGAGGATTATCCTTTCCGCGACGGTGAGAACGCTGGGCATGCGGACCCGATGGAGCGGCCTGGTATATAGCGGTGAGGAGGCAATTCCCTCTGATGATTATCACCGGTGATTGCCCGGCCCATTGGATTGCTCTGACGACCCTACTGCTTCAGCAGATCGGTGTCGAAGATCTCCTCGATCTTGATGAGGACCGCGGCTTTCGGCTTCGGAAGCTTCATCGGCAGGGCCGCGATCTTCTTGCAGGTCTCCTCGTACACCTTCCCGCTTGACAACGGGGTCGCGGTTCCTTTAATCTGGACTGCCCGGAAGACGGCAGGGTCAACCCATGACACGGCGACTTTCGGATTCTCCTTCAGATTGGTTCGGGTCTTTCCCGGCAGAATGTCGGCGTAGAGAAGCGTCTCGTCGTCTATCGCTGTGAGGCTCCCTTTCGGAGCGATGTTGGGCGTGCCATCCTTGGATGCCGTGGCCAGGTAGGCTGGTCTGATTCTGCCTATGAACTCCTTTGCCTCCTTGGACATCTTCACCATTCGAGTTCCGCCCTATCTATAAGAAGTCCTCGAGATTATTAATCATTTGTCCAGTCTCATTCGGAGGTCGTACCAAGGTGTCGCATCGATCGGCATTCGCGGCTACGGAGACGGAACAACAAGTACAATTGCCAGGAAGCGCCATAGCGGGATGACATGAGGTTGCTCGTCTGCAGCCTGCCTGACAAAGCAAGCGTGAACATCCGGGATGCGGTCCTCCCTCTCGCCGAATGGTCGGAGAGCGGAAGATTCGAGGGCCGTCCG
>DYTM01000177.1 GCA_020725985.1 Methanomassiliicoccus sp. | reverse complement strand
CTCACGAGGGTCCTCGCCAACCTCTCTCCTCCATCTGGGTCATGATCGCTGAGACGACCTCCTCGGGGGTGAGGCAAGTCGTGTCGATTGTGAGATCGTAAACGCTCCTGTCTGCGAGGTCGATGCCGTAGTACTCCCGGTACCTCGCCGCCTCGCATCTCTCCCTTTCCTCCGTCTCCATGCTTGCCTTCTCCCGCTCGACCGCGTCCCGCTCAGACGTCCTCCTCGCACGCTCCTCCTTGTCCGCGTCCAGATGGACCTTGAGCGCCGGGATGCCGTTCCGGCTCAGCATGAACGCTGCCAGCCGGCCTTCGAGGATGATATCCCCCTTCTCCCTCGCGATCTGGAGGATCTTCTCGTCAAGGAGGCGGTCGTACCGATCGTCCCTCTCCGCCAGCTTCCCGAACTCCTCGAGCGTGAGGTCGAGCTCCCTCGCCATCTCGCGAAAGATGGCCCCGGAGACGACGCACTCGATTCCCGACAGCTTCGAGAGAAGGCTGCAGACGGTCGTCTTGCCAGATCCGGGCGGGCCGCTGATGGTGATCCTCATTTTCCCTCTGCCTTCAGCTCCTCGAGGCGCTTCCTGAAAGAGAAGTACCTGAGCGATCGCATGAGGACCTGGCCGAAGGGCAGGCTGATGAGCGAGTACAGCAGGATCCAGCTCGGCAGCACGTAGACGCCGTTCAGGTCCGTGTTGAAGGACCAGGGCACCGCGAACATCGTGGTGTCCGCCTGGAGCATGAACACCGATATCCAGGCGAAGATCGGCACGACGATGATCATCGTTATCGGCATGAGCTTCAGCTGGGAGGTCGAGATCTGCATCGATTTCTGTACGATCTTGTCCTGCTGCTCGGTGAGCTTCTTGATCTTGAAGGTGTTGTTCTCGGCCCTGGCCTTGCGCAGCTCCTTGTTGAACGCGGAGACGATCTTCTGGCTCCTGACCTGCTCGACGTAGTTGGTGAAGAAATGGCGGACGATGATGGTCAGCGAGGTCATGACGATGCCTGTCAGGAAGAGCGTGACGACCGGGAACTGGCCCCCGAACCCCACGACCGGCTCGAGCCCGTAGCCCACGATGGTGCCGAGCCCCTCACGGAGCGTCGGATCGAACAGTATGAAAAGCGCGAGGACGAAGACGAGAATGGTCGTTATCCTCGGCATGCTGCTCTGCTTCTGGGAATCGGCCATCTACTACTCGCCTCCGAAGAACTGCCTGAGCACCGGATGCATCTCCATCATTTGCTCCCTGCCCATAGCCTCGTAGAACTGTATTAATATTCCGACCGCCAGCAGGACCCCGGTCCCGCTCGCGTTTCCGACCGTTCCGATGAGGTCGGCGGTCGCCGCAAGCGCCCCCACCAGAGCTCCGCTGATGACCGTGACCACCGGTATATATCTCTCAAGCACGCGCTTCAGCACCCTCGGGTCTCTTCTGAAGCCCGGGATCTGGAGGCCGCTGGACTCGATCTGCCTGGCGACCGCCTCCGGCCCCATGTTCGTCGTCTCGATCCAGAACTTGGCGAAGATGATCGAGCCTATGACCATCACCCCGAGATAGGCAATGACATGCACGCCGATCTGGAGGCCGTCATGGCCCGAGGCGAGATAGCTGTACTTGTCGGGACTGAGCATCGGAAGCAACCAATCCCCGAGCCCTCTGGGCGTGGAGAGATACCAGGCCAATCCCCCCGCAGGGTAGGTGCTCCCGGGCTCGTAATAGCCGATCCACCACTGCCCTCCGATGACCGGAACGCCGCTCAGGGAGGGATTGGTCCACAGGAGCATCGAGAACATGCTCACGTTGGCAAGGAGGGCGGCCATCAGTATGACCGGTATGTTCGAGGCGTAGATGAGCTTGATCGGATATCTTCCCCGCGCCCCCCTCGCGGTCCCGTGGGCGAGCGGGAGCTCGATGCGGGTCGACTCGACGTACGCGACGAAAAGGAATATGGCGACGGTCCCGAGCAATGCGACCATCGGGTTGGGATTCTGCAGCAAGATCCTTTCATACCCTCCGGATGCGAGACCGGCCGCCGATGAGTTCTGAATGATGTAGATCGTCTTCGGGATCGTGCCAGCGGGGGGATTGTCGATGCTCATCGGCATACTCGAATCATATGCGTGCCAGTTGATCGTGCCAGTGAAGATAGCTTCCGCTACCCCGGCCGCGATGAACAGGGAAATGCCGCTTCCTATCCCCCATTTCGAGACGACCTCGTCCATCAGGAAGACGAGATAGGAGCCTATGATGAGCTGCAGGACGATGATGAACCGGGCGAAGTTGAGGCCGGTCATTATCCCGCCTTCCCCGAACACCCCGTTCATGTTGCCCACGAACGCGTCGGAGAGGACGAGGTACCCGAAGACCTGCGGCACCGCCTCCACGACGATCATGATGATGACCAGGAACTTCTGAGTGCTCTGGTAGACCGCCTTGTCCTCCTCGTTCCTCAGGTCCAGCTTGATGATCTTCGCACCGACGAACAGTTGCATGATGATCGAGCCGGTGACGATCGGGCCTATGCCGAGATGCATCAGCGATCCCTGGGCGCCGGCGAGTATTGCCCGGTACTGCGCGAAGAGATCGATGGTCTCGCCCTGGTCGAGACCGTAGATGAAGACGTTCGTCATGACGAAGTAGAACACGAGGATGATGATGACCCACAGCATCTTCGTCCTGAAGTGGACGTGGCCCTCCGGCCTGGAGACGGCAGGCAGTTTGTCCGTGAAAGGCTTCAACCGGTAGAGCCTGCTCTTCTCCTCTTCAGCCATTTACATCCCGGGACTTCACTTGGGTTGAACCACCGTTCCACCCGCGGCCTCGACCTTCTGCTTCGCCAGCGCGGAGCTCTCCGCGACCGTGATCTCCATCGGTTCGCTGATTGTCCCAGAGCCGAGGAGCTTATCGATCCCCATCCTGGCAAGGTCGACCAGGACCCTGCCCTCCTTCTTCGACGCAAAACCCTCCTTCATCATGCGCTCGATGTCCTCCTGCACGTCCCCCACGTTGAGGGCGATCTTTGCGTACGCGACCTTCTGGGGCTGCTTGAAGCCGTGCCTGCCGAAATGATCTGGGTCGTACTTCAGCATCCTCATGACCTTGTGCTTGTGCAGCCCGGCGTTGCCGTGACCGCCCATGAGGCCAGCGCCCCTTCCGGCCTCCTTCCCCCGGCCATGCGTC
>DYTM01000176.1 GCA_020725985.1 Methanomassiliicoccus sp. | reverse complement strand
CCTCGATCGTCATCTCCGCGGACGTCTTTGTTCCACCCTCCGGGATGAAGATCGGATCGAATCCGAAGCCCCCCTTCCCCCTCTCCTCAAGGCCGATTCTCCCCTGGACCCTCTCGCAGACCACGAAGCTCTCCCCTCCTTCGAGCAAGCACCCGATGCAGCACTCGAAGTGCGCCTCCCTGTTCTTGACGCCGTCTATCAGGTCGAGAATTCCCTTGCAGCCGAGCGTCCTGAAGACGTAGGATGAGTAGACGCCAGGAAAGCCCTTCAGGCAGTCGACAAAGAGCCCCGAGTCATCTATGATCGCGCCCCTTACTCCGCGCTCAGACATTTCTTCGAGGCAGTACCTGACCACGTCTTCCAGCCGGTCCGCCTGGATCTCCTCGCACGGATCCTCTGATCTGGTGACCCGGATTCCGAGAGGCCGCAGCGCGGCCTCGAACTCCCTCAGCTTCCCGAGGTTCGATGTGACGATCGAGAGCGTCGTCAGGTGTACCTCCCCCTGCCCTCGATCTCCTTGACCCTCTTCAGGACCTCGCCCGCCCTTTCGAAGTGCTGCTTGTAGGAATCGACGACGATGTGGAAAGAGTGGAATATCTCCGAATGTGCGGAAAGGAAAGCTTGCTTGAGCAGGTGAAGGTCCACTCCGAGCTCCTCCAGCTCGGCGTTCCTCTCCCCGAGCGAGAAGTCGATCAACCAGATCTTCCCGTCGCGAATGATCATGTTCGAGGTGGTCAGATCCCCGTGCACGATTCCGCTGCGGTGGAGCACGGCCGCGAGCCTTCCAATCTCCCTGCATATGCTCTCGATCTCGCTTGGAGCGGCCTTTCCCAGGGCGTCCTTCACTCTCTCCCCCCTCACCTCCTCCATCACAATCTCCGCCTTTTCCAGGTCGATGTCGTAGATCAGCGGAGTGGGAACGCCGCTCAACCTCGCCTCCCTGATGAGGCGGGCCTCGTTCCTCGTTCGCGAGGAGCGCAAGGATTGGTCGAGATCCGGATGGCGGTAGGTCTTGGGCACCCTGCTCTTGACGATGACCCTTCTCCCCATCCACTCTCCTATCCTGATCTCCGCCTCCGCTCCTCTCCTTATCACTTCCACACGGCGAAAAGACGCGTCCCGGCTAAATAACCTTTCCATGTCGGGGAGATGCTGGCGGAGAATGGCATGGGGAGATCAAATCCAATCGCTGTCCCCCAGCATGAGGTGAACTCTGAGGTCCTCCTTGGAGAGAATGTCGTTGATCTCCTTCCTCCCGGACCTGTTGACGTACATGACGATCATCTCCCGTCGAGGGATGCGGTTCTCCGGGGAGGAGAATCCGGCCTTCTTGAGGATCGTGGCGTAGGGATGACCCAATGGAAGCCAACAGGCGACGGTCGACGCGCCCCTCTTCCTCAGATAATCAAGCGATCCGACCATGAGAGTCTCCAGGGCACCCTCCGTTCCCGGACGGACAAGGATGTCGGCTATCTCGGCGTATTCGCCCCCTTCGCCTCCCGCGACCCTCAGGATGATGAATCCCGCGAGTCCTTCCCCTTTCCTCGCCACCATCCTGACGAATTCCCCGGCGGCCCTGTCCGCGTACCTCCAGTTCAGGTACCTGCTGTCCTTCCAGAAGACGAGGTCGAATTCGTCCTTCGCAGCGTCGAACATCTCGTCGAAGGAGCTGTCGAACTCCTGGATATCGGTGACTGAGAACCGCGAACTCGCCTTGCGCATTCGACCCATCGAGCCAGAGCGAAGTAATCCTCGCAAAAGGTATCCGAGCCTCTTCACCGCCCTCAGTCTTCCCCTTCTGAAGAAAGCGTCGGGATCGACGATCGACTCGTATCTCACCATCTTCATGCGAAGTTCCCGGTATCCGCGCCTCCTTGCGAATCCCGCGTGATGCTCGTCACTCGTGAAAGCGATGTCGAACTCCACTCCTCTCCTTCTCCTCTCCTCATCCCTCTGCCCCGTCGCCAGTTCGATGAGTCCCCTCTTCCTGTGATCCGGATGCGTGAAGGCATCAAGCCCCTGCGACGCCAGGTACCTCCCCGCCCCAATCCTCATCTGGAATGGGATGGCGGCGGAGTGGGAGAGGATCTTCTCCTCCTCCTCCACGACCCCTATCATCGCTGCTCCCGAGGGGGCACGGAGGAACTTCCATTCCCAGTACTCCCGGGGCGATGCCCCTATCTCCGGGGTCGGCCAAGCGCTCTCGGCATTCAGGAGATCCAGGATCCTGTCCCTGTCGCCTTCCTCATACGACCTTGTCCTCACCAGACCATTCTCCCCATCATAGCCCGAGTGCGTCCTCGCCTTGTGTGAGAGTCGATAACCTAGCCTGCGGGTAATTAACTTTCGCGGACCCTGAGACGTGAAGATCTAGCTTGCCGATGGAGTCCGCTCGGGGAGGATTGCGGCACTCGAGGGATGATCGGATGCAAGGTTTCGAGTCATCTCGACACTCCTTTCTTCTCCGATCTTCCCTTTCCGCGCTTTCCCGAAGAACGCGCTCACTTCCGCCTTCAATGACACCGCCTTGATCGGCCTGAAATCGTCCGGGAACGACGATTTCGTGATCGGGAGGAGGTACCTGTCGTCGAGCAGGATGATCGCCGCCCTGTCCGATTCGTCCCTGATCGCCCTCCCCGATGCCTGCAAAACCTTCGAAACCGCAGGGTAGACGGTGACGTAGAGGGCCGCCTTCTTGCGCCCCATCTTCCCCTCCATGCGCTGCCTCATCCCGTCGGCTTCGATCGACGGCGGGCTGATCGGGAATCCGACGATGATGACACACGAGAGGATATTGTCCCTGAAATCCACTCCCTCGGAGAACGACCCACCTATGGTTGCCAGGAGGAGGGAGTCCCGATCCCGTCTCAAACTGGCAATGATCGCGTCCCTCTCGTTCTTCCCGTAGCTCCTCCTCTCGGCTATCACCCTCTTCCCGACTTTCATTATCGACGGCTGGGCAACGGTCCTGCTCAGGAAATCGTATGAGGGGAAGAAGCAGATCAGGTTCTCCGGGACGAGGTCTGAGATCTCCGCAATCTTGCCCGCGATGTCCCTGTACATCCCGGGGGTCCGTTCCTTGAATCTGGAGGTGACGCCCGGAATCGCGAGCAGGAGTCTGTTCTCTTGGGGGAAAGGAGAACTGTACCTCCTGCATCCGCATCTGGATCCGAGGCCCAATAGGTCGG
>DYTM01000175.1:2981-3195 GCA_020725985.1 Methanomassiliicoccus sp. | reverse complement strand
TCCGATCGACTACATCGGCAGGTGCGGACAGTGGCAGGTTTGAGAGAACGCGGAAGCCGGGGTTCGAGAGAGACCAAGAATGCTGGAACCTGGTCCGTGCTAGGAACCGGCTGAGGGATCGACGGGCTGCGTCAAAGTCTTTATAGACGATTCCCATTGGCAGCTCATCAGATGAGCCTGCCCGAATCCCCTCTACTCTTCCTCGCGATGGTGG
>DYTM01000175.1:1443-2971 GCA_020725985.1 Methanomassiliicoccus sp. | reverse complement strand
CCTCTCCGGAGTCATGATGCCCGGGCCGGTCTTCGCGGCGACGGTCGCGAAGGGATACAACGATCTTAAGGCTGGAATCAAGATTGCGACTGGCCACGCGATGATCGAGCTGCCCCTCATCGCGGCGATTTTTCTCGGCTTCGGCACCGTCCTGAACAACGACGCCGTCTTCGCCTCGGTCGGAATCATTGGCGGCGCTTTGTTGCTCTACATGGGCGTCGAAATGGTCTGGAAGAGGGAGAGGATGGTGAGGGAGGAGAAAGGAGCGCGCTACGGCTCCTTCACCGCGGGACTCCTCACGACAGCCGCCAATCCCTACTTCTTCCTGTGGTGTGCCACAGTCGGAGCGGCGCTGATCGCCGGCGCCGTCCAGTTCGGACTGATCATGCTTCCGGTCTTCGCGATCGTGCATATCAGCTGCGACTACGCCTGGAACCAGTTCGTTTCGATGACTGTCTTCAAGTCCCGTGGACTGTGGAGCGAGAGGAGGCACAAGTACCTCTTCGTCGCCTCCGGGGTCATCATGCTCTTCTTCGCCGTCTACTTCATCGCGAGTTCCCTGCTCGGCCTCTTCTGAGAAGCCAATAAGTAGACAGGGCTCAATATATGTCGGAAATTCGGATGGCCAGGATATACAAGGACCATAAGATATACTGCTGCCTTGCACTGAACCGGCTGGTCTCAGAGATGGGGATCGATCTCTACCAGCATGACCTGGAATCCAAGCTCGACAAGCTCTTCTCCGAACCGATTCCGGCGGTTTCGAAGGAGGATATCAAGCATGAGATCCGCTCGAACCACTTCATGGCGAACAAGGTGATCGAGGAGCTCGAGGCGGAGGGATTCGTCAAGGTCGAGCTGAAGGATGGGAAGTATAACATCCGAATCACGAAGGAAGGAGTCTTGTACGTGAGACGGTACAACGAGTTCTTCCTCAACATATACAAAGAACAGATCCGCGACCACTACAAGTACCACGGCATGCCTCACTGGGCGCGGAAGAAGGGGGACTAGATTCCCTCGACGATGTACGGGATGAACTCGTACGTGCCGTCCTCGTTCTCGACGATCAGTTCGAGGGAGCAGGCATATCTCTTCCTCCTTCGCGAGAAAAGGGCGGTCTGGGAGGTGACGGCAGAGTATGCGTCCTCAGAGAGGTCCTCGGTGGGCTTCCTCGACCAGAGAGCGATCACCCTCGAGGGGGGTATCTTCGTCGCAATGGCCACATCCTCGGCGGCGTGCTTCAAGAACATGAAATCCTCGGCCTTCGGTGCCGAGGCGAAGATCCTGACGAACATCTGATACCCCGGATATCCGACCCCCAGCGGCCTCCAGAGGGGGCCAGGCCTGCCGAGGAAGTAAGCGTCGAATGTGTAGAACACCCCCGATCCTCCTCTTACTCTCCCCTGTGCATGGGGTCCGGAGATCAGGGAAGCCAGGTGCGGGTTCCTTGAGGAAAGGGACCTGAGCAGTCTCTCGATGGCGGTCGCCCCCGCAGGCACCCGCACGACGGGATCCTCGGTCCTCA
>DYTM01000175.1:483-1433 GCA_020725985.1 Methanomassiliicoccus sp. | reverse complement strand
CGCTGATGATCGCGCTGTGCCGCCTGACGTAGTACTTGAGGAAATCGCTGAGGCCTCCGAGGAACCTGAGGCTGATGACCCCCAATATGAAGACGACGACGAAGAGGAGGCCGATGATGAGGTTCTGCAGCAGTATCGCCAGAGTCAGTGGGATGAGAAGGAGGAGCATGAGGAGGACGAAGACAGTCGCGTAGGTGAACAGCTTCCTTACCCTCAACGCCTCCCTGGTCACATCCTCTGCCAAGTCAAAAATGGCCGAGATCGGGTTCTCGACCGCCCGAACGTCCCTGGAGCTCATTCCAGTCGTAAGTCGAGATCTTCGTATTTAAACCAGTCAGGAAGATTCTTGAGGAAGACACCTTCCGGGCCATATATTCCGAAGGGGAAGGATTGACGGACAGAGGTGAACAACATGAGCAACGTGTTTGCGAGTGTTTCCGCGGTCGTCCTTGCCGCTTTGTTCCTCACTGGAGGCATCGCAGGGACCGCGTCCGCGGAGTCCGAGCAGAATCCGATCGACAGGATCGTGCTCGAACAGGGCATCTCCGACGCCTTCGGCGGCTCCCGTTACGTCGCCGTCAACATGACGAAGGGGGATTCCGCCGCCTGGTTCGGAGTGCTTTACGGGACTGAAGAGAACCCCGCGCCAGTCACCCTGGTTGGAGCGTACATCAGGTACCTGGGAGGCGCGGAGGTGAGGGATGAGAACGGCGGAATGATGGTTCCGGCCGTGCCGATTCCGGTGGTGACTGTTTTCGCACAGAGCCTGATGGCGATGGTCGAGTTCAACGACACCGGCTTCGCTTTCGACGGGGAGCGGTACGGTGCCGGGAACGGCCTGTACGACTTCCTCGGCAACAGGTCCCTGACGAGCTTCAGCGCGCTGAGCCTCGAGCCGATATACAAGATCGCGAGCCTCGGAAGGGCCTGGGAGCTGTCGGAAATCGTCG
>DYTM01000175.1:0-473 GCA_020725985.1 Methanomassiliicoccus sp. | reverse complement strand
CCAGACGAAGTACTACGAGTTCAGTCTTGCGTGCGAGAATATCAGTTACGACAGGATATGGGACAACCAGCCGGCAGAATTCGCCGACGGAGGCAGGAGCGGGACGGAGGCGGACGGCGTCGTGGAGCGACTCGAGTTCCGCTTCCATGTGGAGGCGAGCGCCCGGACCGTAACGACGCAGGTCCCTTGGTTCAGGGTGACCGTCGACGACGGAAACAACATCATCGCCTCGGAGCAGGTCGATCCGAAGACCTACACAGGAGTGGCGGTGAGCGCCTCGTTCAAGTACGACCACATAATCCAGGGCTGGGATTACACTGCCAAGTCTAACTCTTCCAGGCTGATGCTTGAGAACCTGATATTCTTCGGGACCTTCATCCCTGACAAGGTCCAGGAGTGGATCGATGCGCAGTTCGTGGACCAGGGCATCGAGAAAGGGAGCGGCATCGCCGAGTTCGAAACCGCGGAGGGAG
>DYTM01000007.1:9388-16606 GCA_020725985.1 Methanomassiliicoccus sp. | reverse complement strand
GCGCAGATGATCCTTATGCCCCGGAGCCCCTCGAGTATGCCGAGGAGCGCGCTGAGCAACTCCTTCATCCTCGCGTCGGCGTTCTGGATGTCGTCGATTATGAGGAGAGCGGGCGCTCCGCTCAGGTCGGTCTCGAGGATGTGACATATCTCGCCAATCCCGGGACTCTCGTTCTGGGCGAGCGACCTCTCCAGCCCCTTCCTCCCGATTTGGGAGAGGAACTCGGCCAGGGGGGAGAGGAAGACCTTCGGCGTCACCCATTCGTGAATGCGGTACCAGAAGACATTGGTCTGATCCCGAACGTCCTGCGCAAACTTCGCCAGCAGCGTCGTCTTCCCGATGCCAGGGATGCCGTGAACGACGAGCATCCTTCCCTTGTCGCCCCCGAGGAACTCGCCGAGTTTCTTGAGCTCCTTCTCCCGTCCAAGGAAAACCCTCACCGTCGGCTTCCGGTCGGTGTAATCGACGTACCTCCTCTCTTCCTTGATCTTCATCTCGTGGAAGGACGCGCAGTCGAAATGCCCCCTGGAAACGCCCATCGCCAGCTCGAGAAGCGTGTACCGCTTGGGGAGGTAGATGTTGAGCTTTCCGACCTGGTCGGTCTTCTCCTTCCCGTCGAAGTCGACGACCCTTATCGTGATCGATTCAATATCTTCCTTCAGATCCAGCGCCCTGCTGAAGCCTTTCGGGGTGAGCATATACACCCGCCGGACAGTGGGAAGCCCCTTCACGTGCTTCGTCCCGATTTCGATGTAGCCCTCCTTCGCAAGCGCGAGCACCACCTTGGAGACGTTGTTTCGGCCCACCTCGGTTGCGGCCGCTATCCCTTCCTGCGTCAGAGCCTTCGGAGCGTCCGGATCCTGATAGAACCGCTGGTGTGCCAGCAGGTGGAGGAAGACCTTCTCCTGGATGCTCAAAAGGGATTTCCTCCCGCTCCGGTTCACGCATAGCTGATTTCTCTTTCAAGGAAAAAAGTTTCGCTAAGCGAAAAATAGCATGCTCAAATTGGGTTTAAATACCTAGAACTCGAACCAGGCGCCTAGAAGGTCCAGAACAGAGGTTTGTGAATGACTGACAAAGGGAGAAGGTCGAGGATATCTTTGCTTGTCGAGGGCTATCCGAGGCGGGGCTTCCAGGTTCTTTCGAGGTTCCTCGAGGGCGGAGGGCACGGGCTCTGTATCACCCGCCTCCATCCCGATTACGTCGTGCAGAAGCACGATCTGAGGAACGTTGAATGCCACTGGCTGAGCGGCTGCAAACGGAAAAGGGTCCTTTCCCCCAAGTCACTCGGAAACCTCGTGAAGGCGATCAGGCAGGGGATCCGGGAGAAGGATGGGAGTCTGGTATTCCTGGACGGACTGGAGTACCTCCTCATGTGGAACGACATGGGGAAGGTTATGGCCGCCCTCAGAGAGATCGAAGCGGCGGTGGAAGGCGCGAATGCCCGGATGTTCATTTGCATCGACCCCCTCACCATCGAGCAGAAGGACGTGGAGAAGCTTTGGGAGGCGTTCCCGAGGTTCAACGCCGGGGATGTGCTCGAGGCGTTCTCTAGCTCACAACCTCAGCAAATCTTTGAAGTTTTGCAAGCGAGCGCGGATCAAACAGCCGAGGGTCTACTGCAATCAAGAGAATTGCACGCGACTCCATGACGATGTCGTTGACCTGCTCGATGAACATCTGAAGTCGCGAGAAATCGTTGAAAAGGGAAAGGTACTCTATGCCGTCGATGAGGACGACGGGGCTGGGGTTCTTCCCAACGAACGCGGCGATGCTCTGAGCAAGCCGGGAAAGCTGGTCGGGAGGGACGCTTTTCGATCCGGGCCTCTCGCTCAGCCATATGGTCTGTACCTCCTTGTCGGACCGTTCGCAGATGAGGTCCGGATGGAATCTTGATACGTAGAGAACGTTGCTGCCGGAGGAGATGAGGTCCCGTGCGATCGTCAATATCCTGTTCAAGCGCTGGTCGACCATGAAGTAGGTCCGCCCGCAATCGAACACCAGAACCTCCCTCCCCACGCTGACGCTCATCGAGTCGACCTTCCGCCCACCGTCGGTCAAGGTTCCGGAACTCAGCAGGACCAGCACCAACCTTTATTCTCTCGATTTTATGAATTTGCGTTTAGTGCTAAAGCTGTCATTGTATTAATTGTTTTTGAGACGCTCAGATGAAACTCTGCCTTCTTCCTCTCCCGTCAACGGATCCAACTGCCATGAAGGGCGTGTTGTGTGCGTGCCCGATCTCGCCATCCGGCCGGATGACTATGACTCCCCCGAGACCATCCACCCTTTCCGCAAGGCGGGCCACCGCCATGCTTGCGGCCTCCATGACTCCCATTCCCTGTCCCAGCCCTGCGCATGCCTCCCTCGCCACCATCGCCCTCATCAGCGACTCCCCTAAGCCAGTGGCGGACGCTCCCCCGCAGCAGTTGTCAGCATAGGTTCCGCAGCCGATCAGGGGGCTGTCCCCCACCCTGCCAGGAAGCTTGTTCGCCGTCCCTCCGGTCGATGTCCCCGCCGCAATCGACCCATCTAGGTCAAGAGCGACCGCCCCGACCGTCCCGTGACTGCCCCGTCGGAGGTCCCCCTCGAACATCCTTCGCTGATCGAACCTCCTCTCTCCTTTGATCCTTTTCCAGCGCTCGAGCTCCTTGTCGACGAGCAGCTCCATCGTCGTGACAGTCTCCATTCGAATCGACCTGGCGAATTCCAGGGCACCCGCTCCGACGAGCATGCAGTGGGGCGAAAGCTCCATGATCTTCCGCGCCAGCGTGATAGGGTGACGGACGCACTGGACCGCAGCCACGGAGCCGAATTTGAGTGCGCGGCCGTCCATGATCATCGCGTCCATTTCCACTTCGGCCTCGCTGTTCAGAAAGGACCCCGTGCCGGCGTCGAAGGTAGGATCGTCCTCGAGATACCTGATCGCCTCCTCCACCGCGTCGAGAGAGCTCCTGCCCTCCTCGAGAAGTTCGTGCCCGATCCAGGCTGCCTCGAGGCATCCTCTTTTGTGGGCCTCGTGCTCCGCTGCCGGGATGGCCCAAGCCCCTCCATGGACTATGATGACCGGATCCGCCATTTTACATCCTCGCCTCCTCGCAACCTCTTCCTATCGCCACCCGCACGATTCGATCAGAGGTATCGGCGTCGGACCATTAGAACCTCTCGAATGTGAAGAAAAAAGTAAGGCGGGAGGGCCCGTAGAGAACCGGAGACGCCTCCCGCCCAGAGGTTCGGGTCGTTGTGAATCTTCACGCAGAGGAGTTCATCTTCCCGCTGAGGTAGTTCGAGTACCCTCCCAGGTCGAGGAGTCCGTGACCTGAGAAGTTGAAGACGATGATCTTCTCCTCCTTCTTCTCCTTTGCCTGGATGGCGAGGTCAATCGCTGCCTTTATCGCGTGGTTCGTTTCCGGTGCCGGTATGATCCCTTCCGCCTTCGCGAACATGACTCCGGCCGCAAACGTATCCTTCTGACGGAACGCCACCGGCTTGATCACGCCCAGCTTGGTGAGGAGGCTGACCGTCGGTGCCATGCCATGGTATCTCAGCCCGCCCGCATGGATCGGCGAGGGAACGAATTCGTGTCCGAGGGTGTACATCTTGAACAGGGGGGTCATTCCAGCAGTGTCGCCGAAATCGTACTCGTATTTGCCCCCTGTCAGGGAGGGAACGGATGTAGGCTCAACGGCCACGAACTCGGTGTCCACCTTCCCCTTCAGCTTCTCCCCGATCATCGGGAAGGTGAAACCGGCGAAGTTGCTGCCGCCCCCCACGCAGCCGATCATGTAATCCGGCTTGAGATCAAGCATCCGCATCTGCTTCATCACCTCTTGCCCGATTACCGTCTGATGGAGCATCACGTGGTTCGCCACGCTTCCCAGGCTGTACTTCGAGTTCTTCCCGTGGACGGCGGTCTCGATCGCCTCGGATATAGCGACCCCCAATGACCCCGGATGACCCGGGGACTCCTTGTTGAGCCTCTTCCCGTATTCGGTCTCGTTGCTGGGGGAGGGAAAGACCTTTGCGCCATAGGTCTCCATGACATACCGCCGGTATGGCTTCTGATCGTAGCTGATCCTCACCATGAACACGGTGCAGTTGAGGTCGAAAATGGAGCAGGCAAGGCTGAGGGCTGAGCCCCATTGGCCCGCCCCGGTTTCGGTCGTCAGGTTCTCGGTGCCGGCCTTCATGTTGAAGTAGGCCTGGGCGATCGCGGTGTTGGGCTTGTGACTGCCGCACGGGCTCAGGTCCTCCCGCTTGAAGAAGATCTTAGCGGGGGTCTTCAGCGCCGCTTCCAACCTCTTCGCTCGCTGGAGGGGGCTCGGACGACCGAGAAGGACGTAGGCGTCCCTGACCTCCTGCGGTATGTCGATGTATCGGTCCTGGGAAACCTCCTGGGCGATGAGGTTCATCGGAAATATCGCCTTCAGGTCCTCGGGACCGATGGGCTCCCTCGTCCCGGGATTGAGGGGCGGAGGAAGAGGTTCCGGGAGGTCGGCCGCGATGTTGTACCACCTGTTCGGAATGTCCTCGATGTCGAGCTGGACGCGCATGTCATCGACGTGGGATGTCATGGAGGGAGGATAACAGATAGGGAATATATAACATTTCTGCGCTTTGGTGTACATATATATACAGTCCAATTGCCGGCCATTCTACCTGTGGGCAGAGGACGTAGGGGGGCAATGGGTTGTGAGAAAAATGTCGGAAAGATTGGCCGACTTCACTCCATTATCTTGGGGGGAGGAGGAAACCTCTGCAGAAAAGTCTTTCGAGCAGAGTCTCGGAGATGGGTGAAGTCGGCGGTGCATCGTTGCCTTCTCTTGGTGATCCGGTCAACGTCTTTTCCGACAAGCGACCGTTCCGTCGCCGAACAGGACTTCCATTTCTGCCGATATAAACATGGCGAGCCCGTTATCAATCCTGATACCGTCTCGCTTCCGCGTCTGGCCCGTCGCATTCTCAGTGAAGAGAGACGAGGACTGACGTTCTCCGTTCGGGCCCACGCATCCAGGGCGGAGCCGAGCGTGAGGACGCGGGTTCACAGGTTCGAGAGCCCACAGACGCTGCAGATCAGGGCGCCTTCCTCGATCCTCAGCCGCCCTCCGCAGTCAGGACATGTCCCCAGCTCCGCCACGGGCGTCAGCACCTGGCCGGGTTTCGATCCCTCCCTGTAGACTGTGATGCCCTTGCATCCGAGGTCGAAGGCGATGTTGTAGACATCCCTCACGTCCGCCGCCGAAGTCGCCGCAGGCATGTTGATCGTCTTCGAGACTGCATTGTCCACGCTCTCCTGGAAGGCTGCCTGGATCCTCACCTGCTCCTCCGAGGGGATGTCGTGGGCCGTGAGGAACACATCTCGAACGTCCTCGGGAATGGCCAATTCCTCCTGGATCGACGGCCTTGCGAAGAGCTTGCCGATGAGATCGGCGTTGTAGAACCCCCTCTCCTTCGCCACTCGGACGAACTCCGGATGGATCTCCCTCAGATGCTCCCCTCCCAGGACATGTTTCATGTAGGAAATCGCGTAGAGAGGCTCGATTCCACTCGAGCAGTCCGCGATCATGCTGATCGTCCCAGTCGGGGCGATGCTGAGGACTGTCGCATTCCTCCGGGGAGACCGGTGAACGCTCTTGTCGATGTTCGGGAAGTCCCCTCTCTCCTCCCCTATCCTCTTCGTCGTCTCCTCCGCTCTCTCTCGGACGAAGCGCGCGAGTCTCCTGGCGAACTCGATGGATTCCTTCGAACCGTAGGGAATGCGCAGCTTGAGCAGGGCGTCGGCGAAGCCCATGATCCCCAATCCGATCTTCCTGTTGCCCCTGACGACCTCCGTTATCTGGGGGAGGGGATAGACGCTCGCGTCGATGACGTTGTCGAGGAAGCGCACTCCCGCGTCCACGAGCTCCCCGAGCCGATTCCAGTCGAGGTCATAGTCCCCGGCCGCCTTCTCCATGATCCGGTCCAGGTTCACCGACCCGAGATTGCAGGCCTCGAACGGGAGAAGGGGGACCTCGCCGCACGGGTTCGTGGCCTCGATCTCGCCGAGGCCTGGGGTGGGATTCGCCCTGTTGATCGCATCGTGGAAGATGAGTCCGGGATCTCCAGTCGTCCAAGCGTACTTGCTGATTTCATCGAGGACTTCCGAAGCATTGAGGGTTCCAGTGACTAGACCGTTGCGGGGGTTGATGAGATCGTACTCCTCACCCTTCCTCGCCCTCGCCATGAATTCGTCGGTCACGCTGACGGATATGTTGAAATTGGAGAGGGAAGCGAGGTCCTCTTTCGCCCTGATGAAGCGGAGGATGTCTGGGTGATTCGCCCTGAGCACCCCCATGTTTGCTCCCCTCCGCCGTCCGCCCTGTTTGATCGCCTCGGTTGCGGCGTCGAAAACCTTCATGAAGGAGATGGGACCTGAGGCGACGCCGCCCGTCGATTTGACTATGTCCCCGTCGGGTCTGAGTCTCGAGAATGAGAAACCGGTGCCTCCCCCGCTCTGGTGTATGATCGCGGCATACTTCACCGCGTCATAGATGCTCTCGATCGAATCCTCGACCGGTATGACGAAGCAAGCGGCGAGTTGCTGGATGTCGGTGCCCGCGTTCATCAGGGCTGGGGAGTTCGGAAGGAACTCGAGATTCCTCATCACCCGATAGAACTCATCCGACTCCTTCTCTGCGTCCCTGCCGTCCCGGTGGTGTCTGTCGATCGAGGCAACATTCCTCGCGACTCGCCTGAACATTCCGTCCGGCGTCTCGACGATCAACCCTCTGTCGTTCTTGCGGAGATACCTCTTCTCCAGGACCCTCAGCGCATTCTCGCTGAGGGCGGGGGGCTTGCCAGTTCGCATCCGAGTACGATGATTCGGAGGGGACCGTATTTAACCTTTCTCAGATCAGCCCCCGGCGAAGTCGACTTCTCATCATTCCCTCCTGCCACCGTGAATGGCATAGCCTATAAGTATCGACCATTCGCTATCGGTTCTCGAGGGAGCCATATGAGGTACGGAGTGAGCACGAAGCTGTCCCCGGCTCAGGTCATTGACAAGGCCATCGAGTACTTCGGCAGGCTGGGCCTGACGGTCGTGGAGAAGGAGGAGGCGAGCATGGTCTGCATGGAAGGCGGGGGCGGCAGGGTGACGGTCACAGCCTGCGGCGGCAAGGAGACGGACGTGGACATAGTGACCACCGAGTGGGATCATCACGTCAAGAGGTTCATTCA
>DYTM01000007.1:0-9378 GCA_020725985.1 Methanomassiliicoccus sp. | reverse complement strand
GGACGGTACAGCCTTCTTGGGAGGGGCGATAATGCATCACATGACGTTCAAAGGATACGAAAGGCCGGACGGCACTGCGGGAACGAGGAACATCATTGGCGTTGTGTCGACTGTGGTCTGCGCCAACGAGGTGGCAAAATGGGTTTCCTCGGTCAAGGGCGCCAAGGCCTTTGTCCACGGGCAGGGATGCGCCCAGACCTCCCCCGACATCGAGACTGTGACGAACACGCTCATCTCGCTCGGCCGCAATCCCAACCTCGCCGCCATCCTGCTAGTGGGCTTGGGGTGCGAGAGCGTGGACATCCAAAGGGTTGCGGATGGTATCTCCGGTTCGGGAAAGCCTGTCGAGACAGTCGTCGTCCAGGAGGTCGGGGGGGCAAGAAGGGCGAAGGAGATCGGCAGGAGAAGGATCCGCGTCTTCTCGGCTGGCATATCGGCCTCGAGGAGAAACGAAATCGATGTTTCCCGGCTTGTGCTCGGTCTCAAGTGTGGGGCATCGGATACGACCTCCGGGATATCGGCCAACCCTGCACTCGGCAGGGCGGTGGATGCCATCGTGGATGAGGGAGGAAGCATCGTCTTCGGAGAGACGACGGAGTTCATAGGTGCGGAGGGCCTGATCGCCTCCCGAGGGAGGACCAAGGAAGTGAAGAACAAGATTCTGGACACGATCATCGGGATGGAGGAGAGGGCGAAGCGGATGGGAGTGGATATGCGGGGGGGTCAGCCAACCCAGGGGAACATCAAAGGGGGCTTGTCGACGATCGAGGAGAAGTCCCTGGGGGCCGCGATCAAGACCGGCTCCAGGCTGGTGGACGGTGTCCTTTCCTACGGAGAGAGGATCCCGGGGCGGGGGACCTACATGATCGACTCCCCCGGGAGGGAACCTGAACTGCTCACGGGGCTCGCGGCTGGCGGGGCGACGGTCTTGGTTTTCACGACAGGAAGGGGCGCCCCCCAGGGGTTCCCATTCGTTCCAGTGTTGAAGGTCACTGGGAATCCAGTGACGGCGAGGAGGCTCGCGGACCACATCGACGTGGACGTGAGTGCGATCCTGGAGGGAGAGATGGACATCGATGAGGGTGGAAGGATCATCCGCGAGGCGGTAGTCGAGGTCGCCTCGGGCAAGGCGGTCAAGGCGGAGAGACTGGCCTACGAGGAGTCGATGAACATCTACGTCGTCGGGCCAGTGATCTGAATCCGGTACCATGGCGCCCTTTCTCAGGGTCATTTCTCAACGAACGAGATGCTCAGAAGGGGGTGCGGAGACGAACTCACTCCTGAACCCCCTACCCTCGATGACCACTCGCGGGGCAAACTTGACCATCCGTCGCGCGAGGTCGACCATCTCAGATTCAGAGGGCCCGGGGTCGGCGATCCCCCTAAAGGGAGCGTCGTTCGAGGGATTGCTCAGGAATTGGTACAGAAGCACCTCCTGGGCGATCCCCTCAACGTTCTTTCCGATCTTCTCGATCCTCTCAAGCGTGGTGTAGCCGGGGATGACCCTTATCCAGATTCTCACTCTCTCCCCCTTCAGGATATCGAGTGATCTCGCCAATGACTCGAGATATCTTCCGGTGCGGTCGAGCGAAAGGCCGGTGAGCTCCGAGTTGCATTCGCGCTCGTCCAACGGGCATTTCATCTCGATGACGTACTTGTAGACGAGTCCCTTGCTGAGGGCAAGGAAATCAGGGTCTGACCCGCTCGTCTTCAGCACCACCTTCTTTCCAATTCTCTTCAGCCGTTCGAGGAGTTCCTTCAGTTCCTTCTTCTGCAGGGTGGGCTCCGCTCCGCCGAGATAGACCTCAATGATTTTCGGATCCGCGACGAACTCCAGGATCCGTTGCATATCGTATTCCTCTTTCGGCTGTCTTATGTGAGTGCAGTATCCGCAGCGGAGCGGGCAACCGTAGAACTCGACCCTCGCCTGATCCCACGACTTCCGCAGCCCGATGAGCCTCATCCTGTTGACTATTGAGAATTCGAGCTAATTATTCTGCCGTTCGGCTCACTGTCCCGACTCGGGAAACCTCTTGGCCGGAGAGGGCTTCAGCACCTGGTTGCCTTCGGCAGTGATGAGCATGTTCGTCAGGGCGCTGAGAGAACACAGCGTTCCCCGGCCCTGAATCGCTGGCCTCCCAGGGATCCGTGCGACGATGAGCCCGTTCGCCGAGACCTCGATCTCCGTCCCGATCTCACTGAGCCGATGGAGGACGATGTTCCCCATCGCCCCCATCGACTTCTCCATCCAGCAGTGCTTCATCGGGCAGAGGTTGCAGTAGGCCTTGAACCTCTTCGCCCCCTCGGTCGGTATGAGCCCCGCGGCTATCTCTGCTTTGGTGGTCGAGTATGCTATGCAACATCCAAGGACCCTATCCGCTAGAATCCGTTCCCCCTCGAGGAGGCTCGTCCTGACCGCCCCTCCCTTTGCCTCGTAACGGTTCTCGATCTTCCTCTCATGTTTGCTTCTCCCTGTATTCCGAGCGTTTGAGAGTCTCTCTCTCACAAGGCCAGAGAGGACCTCGGACGAGGCGGCCGCCTTCGCAATCGCGCAGGTGGGGCAATAGGACACCGAGGAAGCGGCCATGGTTTCCCCATCCCTGCCAATCATTCTCGCCACGACCCCCATCCCCTCCCTCCGAATGATCGTCCTTCCTCCTGCCTCGTTGACAATCTGCAGAGCGATGACCGAGGGGGTCAGCACCCTGCCATATCCGTAGAGGGCGGTCACGCTTGCGATGTCCTTCTCGTCGCTGAGAGCATCATTGCGGAGCTTCTCCTCGAACTGCCGTGGAACGAGGCCCGCATCGATCTCCGCTGCCAGCACGGCCGGCGACCAGACTATGTCGAATCCCTCCCCGATGACCTCCCCCGCATCGTCCCTCACGACCGCGAGGATCCCGTTGGGCTCCTCGAACGCACTCACCCTCCCCTCCGCCTTGATAATGGATTCAAGAGTGCCGTGGCAGATTCCGCAGGCTCCCTCGATCTCCCTCAACTCTTCGGTCAGATTGCGAACACGCTCTGAGAAGTCCATGGCATCCACGATTTGATAGCTCGAACTGGAGAAATCAACTTTTCGAAAAGAAAGAAGAGAGGTCAGGTATAGCTCGATACGACCTCGTCCGAGATGCTCTCCAAGTCGTTCAAGTTCCGGCTGAACTGGGTCTTGGGGTCGAGGCTGATCAGCATGCAGCTCCCGTTCGAGCTGACCTTCTCCTGCGCCCTCTTCAGCGCCTCCAGGACCGGCCTGAACCCGTTCCACATCTCAAGGACTTCCACGCCGTTCAGAACAACGATACCGTCCTTGTTCTCCTTGAGGAATGTGTCGATGTACTTCTCGAACTCCGGCAGGTTCATCGGGGGGATGCAATCGCAACCTGGCCTGGGGTTCAGCCACTTCATCTGGAGACTCTGAGGATCGAAGTTGAGTTGGGTGCGCAGCATATGAGGCGCGTTCTTCGATATGTAGAGGGCCTTCCTCCCTTGAGACAGCTCCTTCCTGAGCACCTGATGGGTTCTCAGGGGAACCCTCTCGACAAATAGATACAGCTTCCCGTTCGAAATCGGCATACCTTGTTCCTCCCCGTTTCCTGAGAATGAAGTAGACCCCGTGGATACTAACGCGTATCCCGCTGTCGAAACATCGTCACGGAGAATTTAATGCGCAGATAGCGGCAATAACAACCGGTTGTCACGCTCATTGTGAGGCCAGATAGCTCGCTGCTACGGCGAAAGCCGATTCAGGGAAGGGAGCCGTCGGACGGCGCTACACCTCGTACGCCTCGAGGATGTCGGGGTGGAGCCCCTTGAATCTTGCCAGGTAGCCCCTCCTGTCCTTCTTCAGGGCTTCGACGAGCCGAGCCGTCTCCTCTTCTCCGTAGAACTTGGCGAGATCGAACCTCCCCATGTCGATTCCATCCACCGTCTCCGGCACAAGAGTCCCGAAGCGGGGATCGACCTTCCAGGTGATGGTCCCGCGGCAAATGCCCCTGATTATGCCGGCCATCTCGAGTATCTCCACCCTCGTGACCTTCCTGACGACTCTCTTCGTCCCGTCGGGTTCCGTCTCCATGATCTCCCCCACCCCGCCGGTGTTGAGCTGGTAGCACTCCACCTTCTCCCCCTTCGACCGGAGGAAATCGTAGAACCAGTTGCCCTCCTCCGCCTCGCTCCCAATGATGAAGGGGTTCGTGCCGACCACCCGGACCGACTCCCCCGCCCGCCGGGGATCGCCTCCGGTGGACTCGATGGATTCGCCGAGCATGAACGCCCCCGCCGCCTGGGCGCAGGTGAGTTTCGACGCTATCGGAAGGACGGTGTTCCGTCGGGTGATGAAGGCGACGAGGAGCTTGTCGAGATCCTCCACCGGCGGAAGGTTCAGCCCGTCGCTCTTCCAGGAGCCGAGGTCGTCCCTCTGGATGATCCCTCTCCCGTTGCCCGTGAGGACCTCGTCCTGGAAGTACGCCTTCCCGCGGTAGTCGACCATGATATTTTCCAGGATCGCGTCCCTGCTCGTCGCGGCCTTGTACAGGAGGGGCTGGGTCTCGGGGTGGAGCCCGTCGGTCTTGATGTAGAAGCCCCGCTCGGTCCCGAGCGCCTCCCCGGTCTTCCCCAGGAAGACAACGTCGTCCTGGACGATCGCCACCTTTTCCCCCGGATCAAGCAGGCCGTGGTGGTGACAGGAATGGGTAGTCTTGCCGGTCGCCGTCAAGCCGAAAATGATCATCCCCAGCCTCCCGATCCGACCGGACGGGCTTCTCGCCCAGATGAGCTTCGAGCCGGCGTGGAGGCCGAGCATCCCCCTCTTCTTCGCCTCGTACATCCCCATCCTGAGGAAACCCTTCTTTATCTCCCCGTAGTAGTCGCTCCCGAGGACGAGCGTGAGTGCATCGTCCGGGAAAGCGAGGATCTGCCGGTCCTTCTCCTGCCACTCCGGAAGATCTATCAGGTACACCTCTGGACCCGGGGTGTCGGTCCTGCGGAAAAGGGTCTGGTAAACCATGTAAGCGAGGCGGATGTAGTCCACCCGGTACCTTGAGATGAAGAGGTTGCAGTGGGGGGTGAGCTTGCTGTTGCTCCCCATCGTCAACGGCAGATAGTAGAGCGGCACCCTCGGCAGGTAGTCGATGACGAGCCTGACCGTCTTGGGCAGGTTCTTCACTATCTCCTCCTGGTTCCTGTTCAACTTCTCCTGGCGCACGTTCTCGTCCCCGACGTAGACGGTCAGGCCGGCGCTCCTGTTCCTCACGGTCGAGCAGAAGTTGTAGTTCCCGAACTCGGTGAGGTTGCCGTAACTCTCGCTCAGCTTCCTGAGCTCCTCTGGCTCAGGTTTTCGAACGTTGGGCATCTGAGGAAGCTTCTTGACGAGTTCAAGCAGCTGATCCACTTCACTCGGTCTCGCTGTCCCCCCTCCATCCTCCCGAGGCAGATTGTCGGAGCCATTGGCTAAACGTATTCCAGAGCTTAAATGTTGGTGGCTAGGCGGGGTTCCCAGGGTCCCCTGGTATTTGCCACCACAATCCGTCTCGATCGGGGGTCATCCGGCCGCTCCCTCGGTCGCCCTCCCTATCTGTCTATGTATTCCTTCCTCGGCGGCGAGAAGACATCGATGTTCACGCAGTCCTCGAGCGCCATCGTCCCATGCTCTACATTGGGCGGCACGAAGTACGCGTCCCCCTTCCCGAGTTCGTGTTGCTCGCCCGCGATCGTCATCCTCAGCCTTCCTTCGGCGATGAATCCCGTCTGCTCGTGGGGGTGCTTATGGAGAGGGAACACCACCCCCTTTGGAAGGAAGAACTCGATGATCTGCGCTTCCTCCCCGCAAGCCAGCATCCTCCTCTTCACACCCGGCACAGGCTGTGCCTCGACCGCCTCGTCGTACCTGAAAATCCTCATGCCTCTCCCCGGGGGAATTGACACCGGGCATGAAAGAACTTGCGTCGCGGAGGACCGACAAGACCCCGGGAGAGGTATCGTGGGCCAGGTGAGGGTAGTAGGCCCCCTTCTGTTTCAGGCAGCATTCAACTAAGCACCCTACCCGCCGGTCCTGAGAGATCATTCCGGCTGTTTGGGCTTGCTCCGGTGGGGAGTCGCCGTTTCACCAAATCTCCGAACAACGTCATCGCCGAGCGAATCATCCTCGATCGGAGCTGTGTCGTTTCTGCGCCCTTGCCTGGGCTCTCGCCCAACCACTCGCGTGGTCCACCGTCTCACGGAGGGGGGACCTTCCTCAGCTGGGTCGCAAGCGACCCTACCGTCGGCTGCCCTCCCTCTCCTGGCATTCCCTTTCAAGGCGAAATCGAATATATAACATTGCCTGTCTCTCGGCCTGCGAGGGTATCTCACAAGAACAAGGGAGCGTTTTCACTTCACGTAGTAGACAAGCCCGGCCCTCTTTGCCAGACCGTCCGTGAGAAAGAGGATCTCCCTCACCCTCGAGGCAATCCGGTTGCAGAGGAGGAACGCGCTCCCCTCCCTGAGGGAGAAAGGTCTTGTGAGTTTCGATGCATTCTCCCAGAACTCCTTCTCCATTCGGAGCCTGTAGCAGCTGATCACGTGGCTTTGCTCCAGTGCCGCCTTCCCGTCCCTTGCAAGGACCGCCTCCTTAACCTTCAGCAAGCTCTCGGAGCACTCGTTCATGTCCGCGACGAACTGCTCCTTGAGGCAATGGATGTGGTCCGGGATGGCGAAGTCCTTCGTGAGTGCGTGTTCCTGCAGGTACTCGACGGGATACTGAAGCTCGTCCCGCTCGAGGCCGTAGGATTCGCACACAAGCCCCGCGACGGCATACAGCGTGTCGCCGATGCGCTCCAGCGCGTCCGCCGTCGTCCATTTCAGATTCAGCTCGGTCAGCGTCCGGGAGCTAGGCTCGCATTTCGACAGATTTCTGAGGATCTGGAACGCCACCCGGTCGATGTCCTCCTCCTCGAGGGAGTACATGAGCCTGAGGATCTGGATCCCCTTGTCGGGGTTGATGTCGAAGCTGTTCAGGAGGTCGGAGGCGAGCCCCTCCCCCTCCGCAACCTTGTCGAACAGGAGGGAGAGGAGGGCGTTGGTCTCGTGGACGATCGCAGGTCTGTTCGCGTACGAGATTGCGTCGTCGTTCGAGGCGGGAACGAGGTTCTCGTCAAGGAGCCTGACGATGTTCCTCGATTCGCCGATGAGCGCCTCGGACAGCGCTGAGGACTCCAGTCGGAACTCGTCCGCGCCCTTGATGAACGCCGAGACGATGTACTCCTTCAGCTCGTCCCTCGTCATCGCGCCGGCCGAGACGCTCATCCTCTTCGTGGACAGTCTGGGTGTGAGGATGAGTTGATCCCCCAGGCTGAACATGTCTACCTCCTTCCCCGCGACCTGTTCGTCCAGCCAGCCGTTGATCCACTGTTTGGGGAGGTAGATCGAGAAGCCGCCTGATCCCGCTCGGGATATGCGCTTGCTCGTCCTGATGTCGTTCGATTTCGTCATGCGAGGAACCTCAGTCCTGGCGCTTACCCGGGAAGTGGAAGGTGACGGAGAGCTTGGCGAGCTCCTCGAGCTTGGTCGCGATGTCTGCGATCCTGTATCCGATCCTCAGCACCTGGGCCATGTCCGAACCCCGCCCCGAGGACACGCCTTCGACAAGCACGCCGTTGACGGCGTTCCCGAGTCTTACCCCGAGCTCGTCCCGGAACCTGACAAGGTCCTCCTTGCAGGAGTATGCCTTCTCCGCGTCTTCAGAAAGGGTGAAGCCCTTGATCTCCTCAAGATAGGTCTCGCACTCCTTGAAGTCGGTCGTGTAAAGGTGACGGATGGTCTCGAGAGAGGGCTCCAGCCTGGTCGCTGCGCCCCGGATATCGGCGAGGAGGGTCTCCGCAGGAAAAAGCAGCTTGTTGTGGTCTATGCCGTAGATCTTGCACACGTCCCTCACCGTCCCGAAGACGCTGTCGCTGATGTTCTCCATCAGGCTCGTCGTCAGCACCGCGTAGTGAAGGTCGGCGAGGCTCTCGAAGGGCATCTCCATCCTCGATGCCTGCCTCAATATCTGGAAAGCGAGCCGGTCGACGTCCTCCTCCAGGAGGCGCAACATCTGCATGAGGTGGATGGCCCTCCGCTTGTTCCTGTCAAAGTGATCGATGAGCTCCGCCGTCAGCCTCATCGCCTCCGCGAGCTTGTCGAAAAGAAGCGCCTGCATCTGGATCGTGCTCGAGCCCTGAGGGACGCCCGCCGAATTCCTTCCGAAGGCGATTCTGGTCTCGGTGATGTTGAGGACCAGTCGTTCGTCCAGGAAGCGGACGAAGCTCCTAGCTCCGCATATCTGCTCGTCGGTGAACCTCTTCTTCGCCGTCAGCTCGGCGTACTCAAACCCCCTCACATAGGAGGAAAGGAGGAATCTCTTGACATCGTCGACCGAATCGCTCTCGGTCTTGAGGGAGACGGACGAGCCCTTCATCACTGGGGAGATGATGAGATGATCGTCCAGCTGGATGAGGTCCACGACTCTCTCCCGGGCCTGCTCTCCCTTCCATCTGTCTATCCATCTTTTGGGGATGTAGAGGGAGTAGGCTCCCTTTCCCTTCGTGATTTTCTTCCTGTGTTTCTGCTGGGCGATGCATCTCCCCCCTATGAAGCCAACAAAACGGCATCCGCGGAATCGCGGTGAAAACGAATATTTCCCCTGTTTCTACTTATATCTTGTGGGACTTAGTGAAGTGCTCCTTCCACGCCTTCCTTTCCATCACAGGGAGAAGGTTTAATAAAGAGCCCAGGCATTCAGAAGGCCGCGGGCGGGGGTAGCCAAGCCTGGTCAACGGCGCAAGATCGAGGGTCTTGTCTCGCAGGGGTTCAGGGGTTCAAATCCCTTCCCCCGCACCTCACGCGCGCGAATCGATTTTCGTCAACCCAAATTCCTGATTCCATCATCATTGAGGCGAGCAGATTGCCGGCACTTCAAAAGACAAAGACGAGAGGGGGTGCCGGGAAAGGGGCACGCTGAGTGCCCTCAAGGTTCTGGAGTGATGCCTTTCATGAGGAGGCCCGGGCCGAGGATTCAGATCGCCAATCGCTCTTCATCGCCGCCACCTTGAAATGCCTTGCGGTCCGTGCTTGACTATTAGGGGTAGGTTATCATGGAACGTGATCGGAAGAACTACATCGTACCGTCGAAGGATGTGCCGATAGTCCCTGGCCAGAAGATTGGATTGACGGACTACGCGAGAGCACAGCTTCCGTACATACTCCAGCGCCTGACCGAGCGGGTCTACTGGGTCGAATCGTTCGTCTACCAGTCGACTTTCCTTGTCGGCAGAAATGGAGTCCTGGTCATAGATCCTCTCTCTTACGGGAGGGGGAGGAATGTCCTGAAGGCAATCCGGGAGGTGACCGAACTGCCGGTGACTG
>DYTM01000006.1:11797-16608 GCA_020725985.1 Methanomassiliicoccus sp. | reverse complement strand
CAGGAGAAGTGCACCCGGTGCTACATCTGCTGGAAATTCTGTCCCGATTTGAGCATCGACGTCGCCAGCGAGGGCGACTATCCTCAGGTCGACTACTATCACTGCAAGGGCTGCGGGATCTGCTCGAACGAATGCCCCGCAGGTGCGATCGCCATGGAGCTGGAGGAGAGGAAATGATCGACGTCATGACCGCGAACTACGCCGCCGCCCACGCGGCGAGGCTGGCGAGGGTAGGGGTCATCGCTGCCTATCCGATCACGCCCCAGAGCAGCATCTCCGAGAAGCTCGCGGAGATGGACGTCAAGGGCGAGCTCCACGGCAAGTACATCCTGGTGGAGAGCGAGCACAGCGCGATGTCCCTTCTCATCGGGGCCTCGTACACCGGAGCGAGGACCTTCACCGCCACCTCGTCCCACGGACTGGCATTGATGCACGAGATGCTCTTCTGGGCTGTCGGTGCAAGAAGGCCGGTCGTCATGGCCATCGCCTCGAGGGCGATGGGGCCGCCCTGGAACATATGGGGCGACCATATGGACGTGATCAGCGAGAGGGACACGGGCTGGCTGCAGTTCTTCTGCGAGAACAACCAGGAGACGCTCGACACGATTCTCATGGCCTATCGCATCTCTGAGGACCGGTCGGTCATGCTCCCCTCGATGGCGATCGAGGACGGCTTCATCCTCTCTCATACTTACGAGGCGGTGGATCTTCCGAGCCAGGACGAAGTGGATGATTTTCTCCCGCCCTTCAACCCGGAGTGGAAGGTCGACTTCGACGACCCGAGGAGGTTCGGCGGGATGACGATGCCCGAGTGGTGGTCTGAGTTCCGCGTTCGGATTGCGATCGACAACGAGAACTCGAGGAAGAAGATCGTCGAGGTGGACAAGGAGTTCGAGAGGAAGTTTGGCAGGAGCTACGGCGGACTCATCGAATTCTACAACTGCGACGACGCGGATGTGGCACTCGTACTCGCTGGTTCGGCAGTGGGAACAGCGAAGCACATATCGGACAAGATGAGGGAGAAGGGGAAGAAGGTCGGAGTCGTCAAAATCAAATCCCTCAGGCCTTTCCCGGCCGACGAACTGAAGAAGCTCAACGACATGGTCCCGGTGGTGGGGGTGTTCGACCGCAGCTACACCTTCGGATACGGCGGAGCTCTCTTCTCGGAGGTCAAGAACGGCATGTACGTTCCAGGGGGAGGTTTGCTGATGAAGGACTACGTCGGAGGGTTGGGAGGCAAGGACTTCACCCCGAAGAACATGGAGTTCGTGTTCGAGGATCTGCTGAGGATGAGGAAGGAGGGGAAGGTGGACAGGATGGTTGAGTGGATAAACATCAAAGACGGGACGGGGAGGTGGTAGGATGCCGAAGTTCACCATTCCCACCGAGGAGTACATGAGAAAAGGGCACAGCGCCTGTCCCGGCTGCGGGACGCCGCTTGCGCTCAGATACGCGCTCAAGGCCCTCGGCCCGCGGACGATACTGAACTTCCCCGCGGGATGCGGGGGCGTGATCCAGGGAGTATGGCCCTTCTTCGCCCTCAAGGTCCCGGTCGTGGACAATGCCTTCGAGTGCACCGCCGCTGTGGCGAACGGAATAAGGGCAGGGTTCGATGTGACTGGTATGAAGGACGCGTACGTCGTCGGATGGTCCGGGGACGGAGGGACGGTCGACATCGGGATTCAGGCATTGTCCGCAACGGTCGACCGGAACGCGGACATAATCTACGTCATGCTTGACAACGAAGCCTACATGAACACAGGCATCCAGAGGAGCGGATGCACCCCGATAGGTGCCTGGACGACGACCACCCCGGTCGCCGGGGACAAGGGCTGGAACACCACCCCGAAAAAGAGGATCATGGACATGATGGTCCCGAACGGGATCGTATACGGGGCCACCGTAAATGTCGCCTACCCGGAGGACTTCATCGCGCGGTTCCGGGAGGCGAAGGACATCAAGGGGACGAAGTTCATGCATGTCCTCGCCCCGTGCACCCCAGGCTGGCGGATCGATCCGAAGCAGAGCATCGAGATCGCGAGGCTCGCCACGCAGACCGGCACCTTCCCCCTGTACAAGGTAGAGCGGGGGAAGTACTCGCTCACGAAGGAGATCAAGAAGAGGAAGCCAATGGAGGAGTACCTGAAGCTCCAAGGAAGGTTCCGGCATCTCCCCATGGAAGCGCTCCAGGAAATCCAGGAGCAGGTGGATGCCGAATACGCGATGCTCCTCAAGAAAGTGAAGGACACGAATGAGTGATTGCTCGGTAGCAGTCCTGAAGGCCGAAGGCGCCCTCCTTCTGCTCGGAAACGAAGCGGTCGCGCGCGGATGCCTGGAGGCCGGAGTCAAGGTGGCGGCCACCTATCCTGGAACCCCTTCTTCGGAGGTGGGGACCACCCTCGAGAGGGTGGCCGACAAGGCAGGCATCTACTTCGAGTATTCGGTCAACGAGAAGGTCGCGATGGAGGTGTGCGGCGCTGCTGCTGCCTCAGGCTTCCGGGCATTCACCTTCATGAAGCACGTGGGGTTGAATGTCGCGAGCGATGCCCTGATGACTTTGATATACAGCGGGACGCGGGCCGGGCTCGTCGTCATGTCGGCGGACGATCCCTCCTGCCACAGCAGCCAAAACGAGCAGGACAACCGGCTTTTCGCCAAGTTCGCAATGATGCCGATGCTCGAGCCCTCCACCCCCAGGGAAGCGAAGGAGATGACGGTCGAGGCGTTCCGTCTGTCCGAGGACCTGGAGATGCCGGTGCTGCTGAGGACGACGACGAGGGTGAGCCACGCCCGCGGCATCGTGCCCCTCGCACCCTTGCGGTCGGACGTTCCGCCGAGGAGATTCGAGAAGGATCCGGGGCGCTTCGTCACAATCCCCGCGAACGCGAGAGCGAACCGCTTGAAGCTTATAGCAAGGATGAAGAAAGCCCTCGAACTCTCCGAGCTGTCGCCTTTCAACTTCACGTCCGGAAGGGGGAAGGTGGGCGTGATCACGAGCGGTATCGCGTACACTTATGCGGCCGAGTTCCTCGGGGAAGCGGAGATACTCAAGCTGGGATTCACCAACCCTCCTCCAGAGAAGAGGATCGCAGACTTCGTCTCGCGGAAAGAATCCGTCATCGTTGTCGAGGAGCTCGAGCCCTATCTGGAGGACGAGGTACTGAGGATAGCGAAGGAGCGCGGCATCGCGACGCCCATCTACGGCAAGAGGACGGGTCATCTTCCAAGGGCGTTCGAGTTCTCCCCGGACACCGTGCTCGGTCTCCGGAGTCTAGTCAAGGTCAAGGATGTTCCAGAAGCGCTTGGGCCTTCATCGCTGCGATTGCCGAGCAGGCCCCCTGTCCTCTGCGCCGGATGCCCTCACAGGGCGACCTACTACGCAGTGAAACTCGCGCTCGGAAAGAGGGAAGCGGTCTTCTCGTCGGACGTAGGATGCTATTCCCTCGGAATCCAGCCGCCCCTTCATACCGCGGACTTCCTCCTCTGCATGGGGTCGAGCGTCGGCGCAGCCGGGGGGGTCTCCCAGGTGACGGATCAGAAGGTCGTCGCCTTCATTGGCGACTCGACATTCTTCCACGCGGGTGTTCCCGGACTCATCAATGCAGTCTTCAACGACCATCCCTTTCTTCTAGTGATTCTTGACAACGGTACGACTGCAATGACGGGGCACCAGCCCAACCCCGCGACGGGAAGGGATTTTGGAGGGAAGAGAACCGAGGGAGTGGACTTCGAGGCATTGGTGCGGGGATGCGGGGTGCATTTCGTGAGGACGACCGACCCGTTTGATATCAAGAAGACGAAGGAGACCGTCAGGGAAGCGCTCGAGTTCGAAGGGGTCTCGGTGGTTGTTGCCAAGCATCCCTGCCCGCTCCTCCTGAGGAAGGGGAAGAGACTGGAGACCTTCCCTCACAACATCGATCAGGAAAAATGCGTGCGCTGCTACACCTGCGTCCGGAAGTTCTCATGTCCTGCCCTATCCATAAAGGAGGAGGCGGTCTCGATCGATCCTTCCCTCTGCATAGGCTGCGGCTGCTGCGCCCAGGTCTGCCCCAAGGGCGCCATCGGGGTGGTGCGCTGAGCTACGACATTCAGCTCGTAGGGGTGGGGGGACAGGGCGTCCTCCTTGCCTCCGCCGTCCTCGGGAGCGCGGCCTTGGAGGAAGGGAAGGAGGTGGTGATGAGCGAGCTGCATGGAATGGCCCAGAGGGGCGGGAGCGTGGTGGCGACCGTCCGCATCGGAGAGGGCGTTCTGAGCCCCCTCATCCCGAGCGGAGGGGCGAACCTCCTGCTCGGCTTCGAGCCGGCCGAATCCCTCAGGGCAATCCAGTGCGCGAGCAAGAGCACCTCGATCGTTGTGAACGTTCACCCCATCGTCCCAATCCAGGTGTCGCTCGGACTTGAGGCATATCCACCGGTCGAGAGGATTCTTGAGGAGTTCGCGAGGTTGAGCGATCTGTTGTATCCAATCGACGCCCTCTCGGTCGCAAGGGAATCCGGCTCCGAAATGGCGGTGAACTCGGTCCTTCTCGGGGCGGTGTGCGCCGTCAAGGCATTTCCCTTATCCAAGGACACCGTTCAGGAGGAACTGATTCGGCGGGTGCCAAGGCAGTCGAGGAACATCAACGAGACGGCATTCAGCCTTGGACACGAGAAGATCCGGTCCCTCCTTTCTGAGCAAGTTCAAAGTCCATCGACCGACTGAGGGGATATCATCTCACAAGGATCATGAGCTGCCGCCCGTAGGCGACGATCACTCTCCTGAAACCCCTGAGTTCCTCATCCAGCTTCGCGTCGCCGGTGTCCACTCTCAGG
>DYTM01000006.1:0-11787 GCA_020725985.1 Methanomassiliicoccus sp. | reverse complement strand
GACCTTGGTCTCGTTCAACTTAGTCCGAGTGGCGATGACCTCGATGTTCCTCACACCCACCCTCCTGATGACCGAGGGGGAGATCTGCTGACTGCCCCGGCCGAAGATGAAGCCATGCGCTCCGATCGGGCTGACTACTATTCTCGCCTTCGGATAGGACTCGAGGAGGGCCAGGAGATCCGATTCGTTGGCGTCCTTCGCCACGAGATCCTTGTCCAGGACGGCATCCACCCCCAGCAGCGTCTTCTCGACGCCGATCGCGCTCGCCACGGCCCGGACGGTCCCTCCGGGACCGAGACAGCAGAGGACGCCGGGCTCGATTCCCTCGGAGACATACCGACCTATCTCATCCATCTGATCCTCGGCCGACTCAGCGGCGATGTCGCTTTTCGACGGGTGAGTCAGAGAGGGCTCGTAGGGAGTGAGAAGGTGGCCGCGGAGGGTGGAATTCAACCTTCCCTCCCTGAACGCATCCTCGTCGATGTCCACCACCTCGGCAGGGTGGGCGGGCACCCAGCTGTTTGAGAATCTCATTAGAAGCGTTCCTGCGTTACTGGGGTTCGTTGCGAATACGCCCGAATGCATCTTGACCCCGGATGGTATCCCTATGACAGGGACCATCTGACCCACCGCCTGCATGACATCCCTCGCCGTACCGTCCCCTCCGGCAAAGAGGATGATATCGACCCCTCTGCGAATCATCTGAGAGCAGGCAGACAGCGTGTCGAGGGCGGTTGTGGGCGCGGAAGGAACGTGAACGGTTTCGAAATCGATCTCGAGCTTCCGCAGCAATTCCCCGCCCATGTCCCCTTCTGCCGCCAGGAAATCGTAGTTCTCAAGGGGAGCTGCAGCCCGCAGAGCCTCGAGCGCTCGCTCCTTCGCGATCGGCCGCGCTCCCCGCTTGATCGATTCGGCGAGTATCTCAGCGCCGTCGGTCCCCTTCAGTCCGACGCTGCCACCCATCCCAGCGATGGGGTTGAGCACCAAGCCGACTCGCACATTGTTCCTATCCCTTGCGCGAATGAAATAACCTTCGGCCAATCCCGGCTGCTCGATGAAACCCATCGTCGACAACGCTTCTGGGGGCGGTCATTTGGGGTCATCATGGTGAACTCGGAAGACCTCGGGAGGGATTGCCATCACCTTCCAAGGCAATAGGTGTATGATCTGCTCTCGTTCCTCTCATCGACTGACCTCATGGCCATATCCCGCTCCATGTTGTATCCCTGGATGAGGCGAGTGCGTTGAACATCGCAGAGGGGTTGTGTCAAGGAACCGGGCGGCCGAGCCTCGGGAAATGTGAAGAGCCAATGGATACGAATCGCCTAGAAATCGAGTGTGATGGCGCTTGATGATGGAAAAACGATGACAAGAGGGGATTCCTCCCCTCCTAGCTTCTACCTGATCGCCTGAGGTGCCGAATCTCTTACTCGGATGGACCTACCGGGCCATGAAGTCGGTCCCGACGCTCGGCGTGAATCCGATTCCGGTGATCTCCCCCACTGAGGCACGAATGAGCTCAGCCTCCGGGGTTCCGAGGCGCGAGAGCTCCTCCGCCTCTTCCTCGTTGATCTCGTGAAGCATCTCCTCCACATCCGACGCGATCTGCGTGATGAACGACTCGCTGATCTTCACGCAGACCGAGTCGATGATCTTCATGATGCTCCGCTCCATGATCGAGAAGCTCTCCCTCAGCGCGATGTCCCCCGCGATCTCGAGCAGCCTGTCGTTGTCAAGCACAAGCGTTGTCTCGGCGACCTGCCGGAGTCTCTTGATTCCCTCCTCCGCTTTCTTCTGGCTCTCCTTCTCGTGGGAGAACGGGTTGATCGCGATCGCGAATGTCACCGCGTCGAGCTCTTTCGCTACCTCCGCGACGACGGGTGCCGCTCCAGTCCCCGTGCCGCCGCCCATCCCCGCGATGACGAAGACGATATCGCTCTCCTTCATGACCTCGCGGAGCGTTTCCCTGGCGCAGTCGGCGCAGTACTCCCCGACCTCCGGAAACCCTCCTGCGCCCATGCCCTGGGTGACTTCTTTCCCGATGAGGATCTTCTTGTGCGCATCGATTCCCTCGAGCTTCTTCTCGTCGGTGTTCACCGCGATCGTCTCCACGCTGTTCTTGCAGTTCCAGTAGATGCTGTTGACTATGTTGTTGCCCGCACCACCGCATCCCACAACCGAGATCTTCGGTTCAATCATGCCCTTGCTGAGCATGGCAACGATCTGCTCAGTTTTCATGGTCTTGTCCATATTGATCCGGCCCTCCAGGTCTGCGACTGAGTCTGAAGCAGGCTACCTACGCGGCTTTGTGCTGAACAAAACCGTGCATCCCATCCCTTCTGCAGACTAGACTCGCTCAGTCCGACAGTCGATTCCGCCCGCGATCAGTCAGAATCTGGCACGACCTCGAGAGTCTCGCGTCCGACCTCGAAGATCTTCCTCTTGACCTCTTCGAGGTACTCCTTTGAGACGAACTCCTTCCTGACGCAGTCCTCGATGGCCCCACCAACCGAGCTGTAGATTCCCGCCCGCATCATGCCTTCGATGACCTCGAGGGCAAGCTTCGGTATCTCCACCACAACTCTGTTGCTCCTCGTCCCAGGGGGCTCCGGCTCGCTCTTACTCTCGATGAACGAGCGGACGGCGATTCTCGCCAGCTGAGACCTGCTCGAGAACTCGGGATGCTCGCCTATGAATCTGTCGATGAGCTCGAGTTCTTCGGAACCGAGTCGCAGCGATATCCTTTCGCCATCCATTCGGTGCCAACCTCTGTCCCATCACGGACGTCATACAGTATGACACAAATCGTATTTAAATTTTTCCGGCTTTGTCATACTATGTCATACCAATCTCGCAGCCAAATGCCAGCCAGACAAGAATCGCAGGAGAAAAACGCCTCCATCCCGACCTCTCGAAAACGAAAGAGTCTTTAGAACCATTCCTCATACACTGCCGAAGGCAATCTATGGCAGGCCGGTCTTCGGAAATCGAAAGGAAATGGCAAGAGCGGTGGTACGAGACAGGCGTCAACGAGTCCGAGCCGGACTCCAGGCCGAAGTTCATGATCATTTTCGCGTACCCAGGGGTGACTGGATATCTCCACGTCGGTCACATGCGCGGCTACACCTATGTCGACGCCATCTCCAGGTACATGAGGATGACCGGCCACAATGCACTCTTTCCCGTGGGAACGCACGCAACGGGGAATGGTGCGATCAGCCTCGCCAACCGGATCCGGTCCAGGGACAACGCAACGATCGAATACATGCTCGCAAACGGATGCACCGAGGAGCAACTTGAGAACCTCGGCGACCCGCAGAGAGTCGTCCATTTCTTCAACGATGTCTATGTCAACCAGTACTGGAAGAGATTCGGATTCCTGGCGGATTGGCGGAGGTTCACTTGCACGATCTACCCGGACTACCAGAAGTTCATTCAATGGCAATTCAGGAAGCTGAAGGATAAGGGATTGCTCATCCAGAAACCCTACTTCGCGACGGCATGCGTCGAATGTGGTCCGGTGGCAGTGGACCCGTCGGAGACGGATCTGCAGAAGGGCGGCAGGGCCGAGACGGTCGAGTACACCCTCCTCAAGTTCAGGTGCGGGGACAAGTTTCTCATCGCGGCCACCCTTAGGCCCGAGACGGTCTACGGTCAGACAAACTTCTGGGCCAACCCTGATGTGGACTATGTTGAGGTGCGCAAGGACGGCGAGACCTGGGTGATGAGCAGGCCGGCCTTCGACAAGATGAGATACCAGAAGGACGGCCTCGAACTCATCGGCGTCGTGCGGGGAAGGGAGCTCATCGGACGGAGGTGCCTTGCCCCTGTCATACACAGGGAAGTGCTTGTCCTTCCGGCAATGTTCTGCGATCCCAAGGTGGGGACTGGGCTGGTGACCAGCGTTCCATCCGATGCGCCGGATGACTGGATATCGCTGCTCGAGCTTCAGCGGAATGAGGAGCTGATGAGGGAGTACGACCTCAATCCTGCGGAGGTTCGAGGAATCCAGCCGATCGCGATCATCGATACGAAGGGCTGGGGACCGCTTCCAGCGGTGGAGATCATCGAGAAGATGGGGATTGTCCGCAGCGACGATCCGAGGCTCGAAGATGCGAAGAAGGTCGTTTACCGGGAAGGTTTCCACACTGGGCGGATGAATCAGGCCTGCGGCGAGTACGCTGGCATGCCAGTCGAGAGAGCGAAGGACCTCATGAGGGAGATGATGATTTCGAGGGGCGAGGCCGAGCTGTTCTACGATTTGTCGGACGAGGTCGTTTGCAGGTGCGGGAAGCCAGTGGTCATCAAGAAGGTTCCGGACCAGTGGTTCATCGACTACGGGAACGAATGGCTGACCGAGGACAGCAAGCGACAGGCGGGAACGATGCACATCCTTCCCCCTGAGTACTACGCCAACATCCCGGGGGTCCTGGATTGGTTCAGGGAGAGGGCGTGCGTCAGGCAGGGCAATTGGCTCGGGACGCGTTTTCCATTCGACGACAAGTGGATCATCGAGGCGATATCGGACTCGACGCTCTATCCGATCTACTACCTCGTGTCGAAGTACTTCAACGAAGGAAGCCTGAGACTTGACCAGCTGACGGAGGAGTTCTTTGATTTCGCGTTCCTGGGGAAAGGGGATGCCGAGTCCGTCTCAGAAAGCACTGGCATAGATCTCGAACTCGTGAGGAGGATCAGGGCGGACGTGGAGTACTGGTATCCCCTCGACATCAATCTCGGCGGAAAAGAGCACATGACAGTCCACTTCCCCGCCTTCCTCATGAATCACGTCGGCGTGCTCGAGGAGAAGTACTGGCCCCGGGGGATATTCGTCAACTGGTACATCATAGGCAAGCTCGGTAAGATATCAAAGTCGAAAGGGGGCGCGGAACCCATCCCCGGCGCCGCTGAGCATTTCGGTGTTGACCCGTTGAGACTCTACTACGTTCACATCGCCTCCCCATTCGCGGATGTCGAGTGGGACGAGGAGGCGATCGAGAACTACAGGTCGAGGATGGAGCGCATATCGAAGACCGCGGAGGAGCTGAAAGGACTCGATGGGAAAGGGGAGATGGATAGCATCGACTGCTGGCTTCTTTCGAGGCTCAATACGAGGGCGGCAAGGGTCAGGAATGGGATGAAGGAGTACGACCTCAGGGGGATGGCGAACGAGGTCTACTTCGAGATGATGAACGATATCAGGTGGTACGTGAGGAGGGGAGGTTCGAGCGAGAGTATCGCCTCGAGGGTCCTTGACGCCTGGACGAGGCTGATGGCCCCGATCACCCCTCACGCGGCCGAGGAGATTTGGGAGGGCCTCAGGAAGGAGTGCTTCGTATCCCTGTCGAACTTCCCGAGCGTCATCCTTGACGAGATCAGACTCGACATCGAGCAAGCCGAGGAATTCCTGAAGGAGGCGATGGCGGACGCGAATGAGATTCTCAAAGTGACAGGCATCTCACCGAGGAGAGTCACATTCTACACTTCGCCCGAATGGAAGAGAAGGATACACGCGAAGGGGATCGAGATGGCGAGGGCGAAGGAGCTGAACGTCCCGTCCCTGACCAAAGCTGTGATGGCGGATCCCGAACTGAAGAGCAAGGGGAAGGAGGCCGCGGACTTCTCCAGGAAGACGGCTGAAACCCTGATCAAATGCTCGTCCGAGGAGATCGACAGGCTCGGGGTGGTCTTCGACGAATTCGCCTACCTGATAGGTGCGGCGGCCTTCGTGGCTCAGGAGCTGGGCTGCGAGGTCGCGATCTTCTCGGCGGACGATCCGAATGCCCCGGATCCTCAGCGGAAAGCCCGTGCCGCCCAGCCCCGTCGGCCGGCGATATTCATCGAGTGATTCACTAGGCGGAACGAGCTAGCACTCTCCCGACAAGCACTCTCGTCTTGTCACGAAAGCCGGACAAGGTCCCTTCCTCACCCCCTTGATGCTCCCTCCTCCTCCGCGCACCTCGACAATTTTTTATATCGAGTTCCGACTCCCGGTAGGCAGGGTAGGAGGACATCGGTCATGTTCGCGGGAATCGCAAGGTTTGTCACGAAGCGGTACAAGGCAATCATCGTCGCTTGGATCATTGTTCTTCTGATCGCGGTTCCTCTCGCACCGAAGGCGTTCGAAATCGTCACCTACGATGAGAGTGAGATGGCCCCGGCCTACCTCGAGTCGGAGATCGCCCAACGCTTCATAGGCGAACACTTTCCTACGGCTGGCGAGCAAGCGACGACGTTGATCATCCTAGCGAACGAGGACGTTCTTGACGACGATACGAAGAGGGCGGTTTTCCGCATCGGAGACAGCATTTTCAACGAGACTCACGGAGGGCGGATCGACGGCCAGGTGAGGGTCGATACGCTGTACAGCTCGACAGAGCTCTACGCCACCGGAGTTCTATACCAGCTCAACCGGGGATTCCAGGAGGCGAGGGAGATGACCGATCTGACCGGCTTCGCCGTCTTCGGCCTGCCGACCGAGTTCCGATCCCTCTGGAGTGAAGTGAACACGAGCGCCTTCGTGGTGTACGGTATTCCATCCCTCCATCTCGGTATCTGGATGCAGATCAACCAGACGAACCCCTACTGGAATGTCACCACCGTGGACTCGGTCGCGTACGCCCAGACCCTGAGCGCTTTGATGGGAAATGAGGCGGTCATCGGGATGAACGAGACCGAGCAGGCACTAGTCTTCGGATGGTTTTCCGCATACGCGACGGCGTGGGACAGTCTGAGAGGAACGCCGTACGAACTCGATCCGCAGGCGAGAGCGACGATCGCTGTCACAGCATTCCCGATTTTCGTCTCTTCTCTTCCGATGCCCCCCGAGCTCGGCGCGTTTCCCATGGCGGTCTATGCGGACCTCGATCTTGCAGGCTGGAGCGATTTTCACAGGCTGAGCGCGCTCTGCGACTCCATGTTCGAGAGCCAGATGGACCTGATGCTCGCAGAACTGCCGGACGAGGAGGCGCAGCTCGTTCGAGGATACTATGACATCTTCTACGCAAACTGGAACTTGACAGCCTCGGCACCGAGCGATGAGATCTTCGCAGCGATTGTCGAGTCGTCGGTCGAGGTATTCAGCGAGGTTTTGGGAGGGGAGGAGGGCGCATTCTTCCGGTCGGTCTACGACGGCCTCGGATGGTCCGGTTGGGGAAATGAATTTGCGATTTCGATGTTTGCAGCGGAGACGGTGTCCGAGGCTTCCATGTCAGAAGTATGGGTCGTCATGGAAGCCGGGGAGCTTCCCTCCAATGCTTCCTTCTTTGATTTCCAGCGGCTCGCGGAGGACATCGTAGCCAACTCCTCCATCGCCGAGTTCCCCCTTCCGGTGCTTCCTGCGATTGTCTCCTCATTCGTCAACCTCCCGACCAACAATACGATGATCGTCTCCCTCACTTTCGACGGTGGGGAGAACGACTATCTGGGGGAGGAATCGGTCTGGGTAGTGAGGGATGTGGTGAGCTCCGCGCTCGCTGACACGCCTTCGATACGGCACTATGTGACAGGATCGGACGCAATTTCGGTGGATCAGAAATCCTCGACCGATGCGGACATGGAGAAGATCGACCCCATCACCATCGTCCTCGTCTTCATCCTTATCGGCCTCTTCTTCCGGTCGTTCGTAGCCTCGTCGATTCCCCCAGCAGTCATCGGGGTCGCCCTTGGGGTCACATTCGCCATAGTCTATGTCCTCGGAACGTACCTCCTCTCCGTTCATTATAGCGTCCTAACTCTCACTTTGACATCGATGATGGGCGCGGGGTGCGACTACTGTATCTTCATTCTCTCCCGATACAGGGAGGAGAGGCACAACGGCCTTTCCAAGGAGGAGAGCGTGAGGACCGCCGTCACCTGGGCGGGGGAGTCGATCGCGACGAGCGGGGCGACGGTCATCATCGGGTTCGGGGTCCTTTCCCTCGGCCGGTTTGAGATGCTCAAGTCGATGGGCATAGGCCTCGCCACCGGGATCACGATAGCGCTCATCGCCGCCCTCACTCTCCTTCCCGCTGTACTGATGCTGCTGGGAGATAGGATGTTCTGGCCGGCGAAGATGAAGCCGAAGGTGAGGAAGGAGGGAAGAGAAGGGTACTTCACCAAGAGCGCCAAGTTCGCCGTCAAGCACGCCAAGGCGATTGTCATCGCCGCGGTGCTGGTATCCGTTCCCGCGACGTACACGGTGTTGACGCTAGAGACGAGCTACGATTTCATAGAGGCCATGCCTGAGACCGAAAGCAGACAGGGCCTGGACCTGATGGGCGAGAGCTTCGGGGCGGGAAGGATGACCCCCACCCTCCTCGCGATGGAGATGTCGTCGCCCGTCGTCGTCGGGGATACCTGGAACCAGAGCCAACTCGATTCGATAGAGGCCATTTCTCATGACCTTTCTCAGCTCTCAAATGTCAATTCCGTCGTCAGTCCTACGAGGCCGCTCGGTGAATCCGAGCCTATCGACTACGCCAACCTGTCTGCCTATCCGGCTGAGGAAGCGGCGCAGTACGTCGCCCTCATGAAAGGAATGCTCGGGACGGAGGACACCCGGGTCGTTCTCATCACGGTGACATTCGTGGCCGATCCGTTCGCAAGGGAATCGATCGAGAGCATCCAGCAGATCAGGACCCTGAGCGCTGCATTCGCCCTCGAGGATGAACTGGTCACGGCGGCGTACGTCGGTGGCTCGACCGCGAGCATGTACGACATCTCGAACCTCGTGTGGGAGGACTTCGAGGTGATGGAGGTGTTCGTCATCATTGGCATCTACATCGTCCTCATGGTCGTGCTCGGGTCACTCATCAGCCCGCTGAGGTCGATCTTGACAATCCTGCTGAGCATCTCGTGGACGCTGGCGGTGACGATGGCCCTCTTCACCTACCTCCAGGGAATTCAGATCCTCTGGCTGATGCCGATGATCCTGATGATCGTCTGCCTCGGCCTAGGCATGGACTATGACATATTCATCACCACGCGGATCAGGGAGGAGGCTCAGAAGGGGAAGAGCGACAGGGAGGCGATCGTCCACGCGATGGAGAAGACCGGGGGGATCATCACCGCCTGCGGAATCATCATGGCCGGTGCCTTCGGCACGATGATGCTCTCCGAAGGCGCCCTCCTCAGGGAGTTCGGCTTCGCGCTCGCGTTCGCGATCCTCCTCGACTCAATCATCGTCCGCATCTACCTCGTGCCGGCGATCGTGTCTCTCCTCGGGAAGTGGAACTGGTATGCACCCGGGCGCCTGCAGAGGGTGAGAAGGGAGGAGAAGAAGTAGGTCAGGCTGGCCCAACTGCCTTCCCAACCCACCTTCTGAAGAGATGATGATGCTGCCCCAGCTGATCCAGTATCTTCCCGACGACGAAGTCTACCAGGTCCCCGATCCCCTGGGGGGAATGATAGAACCCCGGATTCGCCGGCAGGATGATTATACCGAGCCTGCTCAGTTTCAGCTCGTTCTCGAGCATGATCGCGCTCACCGGGGTCTCCCTCGGCACGAGTATCAACTTCCTTCCCTCCTTCAGCGCGACCGCTGCTGTTCGGGTGATGAGGGTGTCCGCGATGCCGTTCGCGATCTTCGCCAACGTCCCCTCGGAGCAGGGGACAATGATCATCGCGTCGAAGTGATGACTTCCAGAGGAGATCGGAGCGAATAGATCGGCGTCGTCGTAACGCTCTGCCACAAGCTTCTCGAGCTCCTCCGGCCCCTTCCCGAGCTCCTCCCTCATTATCGCCTCTCCGGTCTTCGATATCACCAGCAGCTTCTCCCCGTCGAGGACTTCAAGAAGTCTCGCACCGTAGACTGCGCCGGAGGATCCCGTCATCGCGACGACGCACTTCACGCCTCAAGCATTTCAATCGCGGTATTTCAACCTCTCTCCGCCGGTTGGGCCGAAGCCACAGGATATGGGCTCTGCAAAACGCTTTTATATGGGCACTCTATTAATGCCGTCGGCGTTATCAGTAACTTGACTGAAGCTGAATGCGTTCATTGAGGTAGAGCACGATGGTCACCGTATATGATGTTCCCGCTGACAAGGTAATCGAGAGGGCCGCAGCGAAGCTGAGGGAGATTGAGACGATCAAGCCGCCGGAGTGGGCGGACTATGTCAAGACGGGTCGACACACCGAGAAGGCCCCGGTCCAGGAGGGCTGGTGGTACACGAGAGCGGCCTCGGTCCTGAGGAAG
This sequence comes from Methanomassiliicoccus sp., assembly GCA_020725985.1. Classification (GTDB taxonomy): domain Archaea; phylum Thermoplasmatota; class Thermoplasmata; order Methanomassiliicoccales; family JACIVX01; genus DYTM01. The sequence continues at coordinate 1,610 of DYTM01000006.1, read as the reverse complement.
GTCTATGTGAACGGCCCCATCGGGACATCGAGGCTCTCGGCCGAGTACGGCGGATTTGCGGATCGCGGGTCCAGGCCGAACAAGGCTGTCAAGGGAAGCGGCTCGGTGGTGAGGAAGTGCTTGATGCAGCTTGAGGCGGGCGGGCTCGTTGCGAAGGACAAGCACAAGGGAAGGATCGTGACGGCGAAAGGCCGGTCCCTGTTGGACAACGCGGCGAAGGACGTCTACGAAGAGAAGAAGGTCTGAGTAGAGGTGTTCAGATGGAAGACGCTGAGCTCGAGGAACTGCGCCGGAGGAAGCTCGCCGAACTTCAGCGCCAGCGAGACCAGCAGTCGTATGCAGAGGAGCAGTCGAAGCAGGTCGAGGCTCAACGGCAGGCGCTACTCCGACAGATTCTCACGCCCGAAGCGAGGGAGCGCCTCGGCACCGTCCGGATGGCCTATCCTGAGGTGGCGAGGGTGGTCGAGGACCAGCTCATCATGCTCGTCCAATCCGGAAGGATCGACCAGCAGATCGACGATGCGACGCTCAAGCAGATTTTGAGGCGGGTAGCGCCGAAGAAGAGGGAGATCACGATAGAGAGGAAGTGACATGACGAGGAACAAGCCATCCGCGATGAAGGCCCGACTGATGAAGGCGGTAAAGCAGAACAGAAGGGTCCCGGCGTGGGTCATGATGAGGACGAACCGGAACTTTCTCCGGCACCCCAAGCGAAGGAACTGGCGGACCAGTAGGCTCAAGAAGTAGGGGATGTCATGGAACAGGACGAGACCATATTCAACATACCGCTGAGAGAGACGAAGAAGGCCCCGAGGACCGAGAGGTCGGAGCGGGCCATGACGGAGATTAAGGATTATATCATCAGACATCTCAAGGCGAAGGAGGAGGACGTCTGGATCGACGGCCGATTGAATGAAGCGATCTGGAGCAGGGGGATAACCAGCCCGCCGCCGCGAATCAGGGTGAAGGCGGTGAAGTTCGAGGACGGGCTCGTTGAGGTCTCCCTTCCGGAAGACTGATCAATCGGTGCATCTTCCATGATGAGGCTCTCCAGCTACAACGGCAACCCCTATCTCGGCGTCTATTGTGTCGCGAACGAGTTTCTCTGTTTCTTACCAGTCGACGCGACCGGATCGCTCGCGAGGGAGGCGGAAGCGACCCTCGACGTGCGCGTCGAGAAGTGCTCGGTGGCTGGAGCGAGCGTTCTCGGCGCTCTGGTGGCGATGAACTCCTACGGTGCCGTCGTAACGAACATGGCGACGATGGACGATGTCAATATCATCTCGAAGAACATTCCAGTCTACCGCATCGAGGACAGGCTCAACGCCGCCGGGAACAACATCCTGGTCAACGACAACGCGGCCCTTGTCCATCCTGAAATCGGCAGGAAGGCCCTGAGAAGGATCGAGAGGGCGCTGGAGGTGGAGGTGGTCCAGGGGAGCGTGGCCGGGCACAAGACCGTCGGCTCGGCCTGTTTCGCCACGAACAAGGGCGTTCTGTGCCATCCTGGTGCGGGGGCGGATGAACTGGAGATGATCCGCTCCCTCTTCAAGGTCCCCGCTTCGATCGGAACGCTCAACTACGGCTCGGCCCTGGTCGGAGCCTGTCTC
>DYTM01000174.1:463-3222 GCA_020725985.1 Methanomassiliicoccus sp. | reverse complement strand
AGGAGTAACGAGCTGTCTTCCTTGGCCCTCCCACAGACTCCAGGAGGAAGCACTCGCCTTCGAACTGGTCCCTGAGAGTGCTGAAGACAGATATCGGGTCTGTCCTTCTTCCCTTTTCAACAAAAACGCTCGTTTTCAGATTGCGGCCTGAGCAGAATGAATAGTCGCCCTCGCGCTCAGCCGCTCCAAAGTAAATCCCTTGCCGTCATCTCGACATAGGTGAACATCAATGAACTATTTAGTACTTTGCACAACTGAAATGATGAACAGAGACAGCATCGATCACAGAAGGGCATGAGGAGACCGAGATTCGGTGGACCGAACTGGTCGGCAATTTGCCCGACGAGTCGCGTGCACTGGGCTCATCTCTCGAATGGGAGGGGATCCTGGCCTCCAAAGTGATAAATATGCCCCGCGACTTCGACAACTCCAATGAGAATGGTGATCCATGGAATCGTCCAGGGCGTCGGATTCCGCCCGACCGTCCATCGGATCGCCACTTCCATGGGTCTTTCTGGTTACGTTCAGAACAACGGGTCGAACGTCGTCATCGAGATCGACGGCGACGCGAAGGAGTTCCTTGAGAGGCTGAGAGAGGCGCTCCCTCCGCTCGCCCGGATCGATTCGATTAATGTGACGGAATCGGGGCCAATGGCCGCGCCCAAGGGAAAGGGGTTCGTGATAGTCCCGAGTGAGAAAGGTGAGAAGGGAGTCGGGATACCGAACGATGTCGCCATTTGCGAATCCTGCCGGAAGGAGATGTTCGATCCGAGCGACCGAAGATACCTCTATCTTTTCACCAACTGTACCGACTGCGGGGCCAGGTTCACAGTCATCGACGATCTGCCGTATGACAGGGCGAACACCTCGATGAAGGAATTCGTGATGTGCGAGGAGTGCGCGGAGGAATACGCGTCGCCCTCGGACCGGAGGTTCCATCATCAGACCGTATCGTGCCCGACATGCGGCCCCCGATACCGCCTCCTCGACAAAGAAGGGAGGGAGGTTGAGGGCGACCCGATCGAGAGGTTCGCGGAGATGCTCCAGGAGGGGGCCATCGGGATCGCCAAGAGCTGGGGAGGGATGCACATCTGCTGCACGCTCGAGACACTGCCCCGGCTGAGAACTTGGTACAGGAGGAGGGAGAAGCCGTTCGCGGTCATGTTCAGGGACATGGGCGCGGTGGAGAGGCTCGGCGAGCCGACCGAGTTCGAAAAGAAAATACTGATGTCAACCCACAGGCCGGTGGTGCTGATCAGGAAGAGGGACGTGGCGGTCAACGAGCTCATCGCACCAGGTCTCGGGAACATAGGTGCCTTCCTACCCTACACTGGCATGCATCACATACTCTTCCACTATCTGAAGGGCGACGCCTTGGTCATGACCTCGGCCAATGTCCCCGGGGAACCGATGGTCCTCAGGGACGAGGACGCGATCGCCCTGAAGGCGGACTGCTACCTCCTTCACAACCGGGAGATCGTGAACAGATGCGACGACTCGGTCCTGAGAACCTTTGAGGACAAGACATTCTTCATCAGGAAGTCGAGGGGGCACATCCCTTCGGGCATCGACATCGGCCTCGAAGGAACGGCCGTCGGCCTCGGCGCCCAGGAGAACATCTCCGGGGCGATATCTAGGGGCAAGCGGGTGTATCAGACGCAGTACATCGGCGACGGAAGTTCGATCGGGGTCATGGATTTCCTCGAATCGGCGATCGGCTATCAGCGGAAGCTGCTAGGAGTTGAGCGAATCGAAGCGATCGGCATCGACATGCATCCGGCCTATGCCACAAGAAGGCTCGGGAGGACCTTGTCGGAGAGATGGAGGTCGCCGCTTGTCCAGGTGCAGCATCACTGGGCTCACGCCGCGTCGCTCCTGGTCGATGCGGGCATGGAGGAGATTGTGGCGCTCACTCTCGACGGCACGGGATACGGGGCGGATGGAAAGCTCTGGGGCGGGGAGATTCTCTACGCGGACTTCGAAGGTCACGAGAGAATCGGCCATCTCCAAGAGATCCCTCTTCTCGGCGGCGAGAAGGCCGTCCGGGATCCGAGGAGAATCGCCTTCACCTTGTCGGAGATGGCAGGACGGGAGACCGCCTTCTTCAGCGAGGGAGAGGCAGACATCCTGAGGAAGCTCATGGCGAAGAGCCCGGTCACGACGAGTTTCGGAAGGATTCTCGACGCCCTTTCGTGCCACTTTGGCATCTGCTGCTCCAGAACCTACGAAGGAGAGCCGGCGATGAAGCTCGAGAAGCATATCGAGTCTGGGAAGCGGGCATTCGATTTCACTGTGGAGAGGAAGGGGAACGTCATTCAGACGGTCCCCCTGTTCCAGCAGCTTCTGGGCAGCGAAGGGAGCGCGGACGACAAAGCGAGAAGCTTCGTGCACGCTCTCCTCGAGGAGATGGTGGACATCGCGGCCGTGGAGGCGGCGAGCAGGGGAATCGAGTCGATTGGCATCACTGGAGGCGTCTCGTACAATCACGCGATCTCACTCATGGCAAAGGAGCTGATCGAAGGTCGGGGCTTCAGGTTCGTCTGCCACAACGCAGTACCGAACGGGGACGGTGGGATAACGATCGGGCAGTGTGCAGTCCCGCTCGCCATGCAGAAATGACCTTCGAATCGAGGGTCTCGTTCCGGATCAGGCGACGGCAATCGTATTTACCAGGGCATTTGCATTACCTGAGCATGTGCGTCATCCCCGACAATGAACTCCTTGATCTCATCAAGTCTGGAAGGCTTGGGATAGAGAAC
>DYTM01000174.1:0-406 GCA_020725985.1 Methanomassiliicoccus sp. | reverse complement strand
TGATTCCCTCACGCCCAACGGCTACGATCTGAGGATCTCGGAGATCTCGGTACCAGAGACCGGGGATTCGTGGAATGAGGGAGTTGCCAGGATCCCGCCGGGGAAGATATTCTTCGTCAGCACGATCGAGTTCGTGAGCCTGCCGGACGACATCGCCGCGCAGCTCTGGACCAGAACTTCCTGGATAAGGAAGGGGATACTCGTCGGCCTGGGCAAGGTGGATGCGGGATTCAAGGGCACCTTGACATTCACGGGTTTCAACGCATCGAATGCCGTCGTTGAGATTCCCCTCGGAGCGCGCTTCGTGCAGATCGTGTTCGAGAGACTGCATTCCCCGGCCTCCCTCACATACGAGAAGAGGAGCGGCAACTATCAGGGGCAGAGGGGGGTAACACTAGACCCCGTG
>DYTM01000173.1 GCA_020725985.1 Methanomassiliicoccus sp. | reverse complement strand
CCATCCTTGACGATCTTGGCCGCCTCCGCCAGGGTCATCAGTTTGTCTCTATCGACGAATATTCCCATGTCCGTCGCTCCAACAGTTGTTGATGGGGGGCAGGAGCGAGGAGGAGCACTTATATAGATTTGCTTCAAAGATTACAGACATCGCAGGTGGTTTGGAAGTCTCTCTACCAGGGCGGTTGATCAACTGCGACCCTCTTCGCCCTCTTGACCGAAGAAATGGACTTGCAGCTCCAGCAACTCCTTCGCGATTCTTTCGTTCCTGCAGGCTATGCACTCGATCTCTTTGCCCAATCTGAGCTTCACCCTCACCGCAGCGGAATCAATATCGGCTATCACCCCGCACTGGCACAGAGCTTTCTTCTTGGAGAACGAACCGAACATAACTTCCCCCCAAACCGAGAAGTTGTTTGTTGGGACTTGGGTTTGGGAGCTGAAACCAAGGCTGAAAATCCCCATGTCTGACCTCGCCTCGAGGCCTTCTGCTCCGGCCGAGCCGACGCTGATCATGGCTTGCGCTGATCTGCCATCAATCTCCACTTCATTCCGCCCCCCGAAATACTGCCTAGCCAGTCTTCTCGATCGAATGCATCCCCGAGACTGGCAAAACAGGCCCCCGCCTCGCCGTGACGCGAGCGAAAGACATTATCCGGCGCGAAGGCTTAAACATTTCCTTAACAGACTAAACCAGTCAGAAATGAACACAAATCGCATCTCGAATTGGAACCTGGCCAGAGGACTTTTTTTGACGCATGAGAATTAATCTTTCGGCCTGGATTTTATTCTAGAAAATGGAAGAATTGCGGTCCTCATAGTTCGTCCTTGACCGTCGCGAACGAGGCGCAGGTGATCGTCCGTCCGACGCCCTCGATTTGACGGAGCTTGTCGATCACCAATGACCCGATGTCCTCCATCGACCTCCCCCTCACCTTGAGGAGGATGTCGTATTCCCCCGAGATGAGGTGGACCTCCCGCACACCCTGCAGGTCCGCAATCCTCTGAGCGAGTTCCCTCTGTGAGACGGAGGTGTTGGGAAGGAACGAGACGAGGATGAAGGCCGAGGTGGGTTCCCCCAACTTGGAGTGATCTGGCAGAGCCGTGAAGCCTCGAATGATTCCCTTCTCGCACATCTTCCTAATCCTTTCGTGGACGGTGGCGCGGGGCATTCCCAAGACCTTGGCGATCGACTTGGTGCTGCGCCTTGCATCCTTCTCCAGCTCGCTCAATATGGCGCGGTCCTTTTCATCGATCATATCATAAGGATTGTCGTGCGGTTCGATAAGCGTTTTGCGTTTGAAGCGCCCGCTTCTCCGGGCCTCTGAGGACACGTTCATCTGATCACTCCCTTGAAACCATTCGGAAGGATTAATGCCCATTGGAACAGAATGATGTCATGTGACTCCTACCCGCGACCTCCGCATCACCGATCGGCGCGAATGGCTATGGGGCAAGCTGGAGAGGATCATGGACAAGGTGGAGCACGATAGCCTGCCGATGTACATCAAAGAGGTCTACCTATTCGGGAGCTTTCTCAAGGGGAAGGAGGATCCGAAGGACATTGATATCGTCCTCATATACGACTCGGACAAGACCGCGAAGATGTACGAGACTATCGGGAGGAAGGGGGATCCCCACTGGAGGATGGGGGAGCTTCGAAGGGCCCCTTCGAGGTTGCGGGGACGACTCAAGGAGAACGCAGAGAGGACCCTCGACTTCACTATCTGCCCCTCCCTTGAGGAGTTCAAGCGGGATCTTCCAAAGGAGCTCGATTGCTGCCTACGAATCTGGAGCGAGGAGGCGAGGGACTGGCGGTCAAGGCTCAGCGCATATCTTTCCGGGCCGGATCGGGAGGCATGACCTCCACCTCGACCTCGATGCCCTGCCTGACGCTCTCGGTGGCGATGCAGAAGTCCTGGAAGATGTCCGCGCACCTGCGCAGCTTCGTCCCGTCCTCGATCTCGGGATAGATGAGCACCTTCATCTTTGTGAGGCGCAGCCGCCCGCGTTCGTTCCTTTCGACTATGGTGTGGACTTCCGCCCGGATCGATCTGAGGTCCATCCTCGACTTCCGGAGGCAGAAGGCAAGACTGGCGCAGAGGCAGTTGCCCACCGCGGCGGCGATGAGCTTTCCCGCATTGGGGTATTCCCCCGATCCCAGAGGCGGAGGCTCGTCGAGGAACACATCCTCGATCATGTCCGAATTGAAGTCCACCCTGAACCTGTAGTCCTCGACAAGCTCCACATCGGTCCTGAATCTACCCTCCTGCAACCTTCCTCACCTCAATGAAAGGACACGAGACTAGCAAGGCTCGAGCTCCACCTTCCGGAGCTGCCTGAGTACCGCTTCCCGGAGTTCCCTCGGGCTCTTCTCCGCGTAGACCCTCTTGCCGCCCTTGAGCATCTGCACCTCGAGTGGCGCCATCTCAGAGCTGCAGTGCGTGCACACCGGCACATCATCCGAAGAATGGGTCACAGCGAATTCGAGGCATTCCTCGCATCTGAAGACATACTTCCTTCCCCCGTACTTCCCCCTCTTTGCCACCGGTTTTCCTTCCCGCTCCACGATGTCCATTGAGAAGTCGATCGTGTCGGCGTTGCTTATTCTCGTACCGACCCCAAATCCCTCGGCCCCCGCCTCCACAAGGGAAGGGATGACCTCCTCATTGAGGCCCCCGGACACAATGATCTTGACGTCCTTGAAGCCCCTTATGTCCATCTCCCACCGGACCTCCCTGATCAATTCGGGGAAGGAACCCTTCCTCGATCCGGGAGTGTCGAGCCGGACCCCCCACAGCTTCCGGACCGACTCGCAGGCCATGATCGCCTCCATCTTCTCGTCCGAGTAGGTGTCTATCAGCGCCACCCGAGGGATGCCCGGATCCGCCACCTCATCCAACGCCCTGAACGCGGCGCGTTGGTCCCCGAACATGATGACGAGGGCATGAGGCATCGTGCCCCTCGGTTTCTCCCCGATCGCCTGGGCCCCGAGTAGCGACGAGACGGCATCGCATCCGCCGATGAAGGCGGCTCTGTCGACCACCGGGCACATCGACGGATGAATCCGCCTGATGCCGAACGATATGATCATTCTCTCACCAGCGGCCTTCTTGCACCGCGCGGCCATGGTGGCGACCCCGCTCGTATGGCAGATCATCCCGAGAATCGGGGTCTCGTAGACGCAATACTCAGAGTATGGTCCGACCATGGTGAGGACAGGAACCCTCACACCTCTGGCCGATCTCGCCCT
>DYTM01000005.1:4212-16839 GCA_020725985.1 Methanomassiliicoccus sp. | reverse complement strand
CGATCGAGTAGAGAGCGGCCGTGAAGGAGATCGCCCTCGGCAACCTCACTCCCTCGACGTTCCTGGAGTAGCCGAACAAGCCTATGTGCAGCTTCCTCTTCCTTCTACTCGGGACGTGCTTCGCCACCTCGTTTATCAGAGTTGCCAGTTGAGCGACCTGGTTCCTGTACTGTCGGGAGCATTTCTCGATGATTCCGAGGGCTCTCTTCTCATCAATGCGTTTCGGCTCGGACCTCCTCCGCTCCCTGATCCTCTCGATTGCCTTTCTCACTTCCTCGGGACTGTTGTCGTACTTGAAAGAGGATTGAATTGTGAAGGTCTGGACCGACGGGTACTCATCCATGACCCTGTCGACGGTCGAGGGCCTGAAACCGCCGCGGAACGGGGCAGAGCCGATGCCGATGATAGGGTAGATATCGATTCCCGAATCCTCCTCGAGCGCCTTTAGTCTCTGGAGGACGATCCTGTTCATCAGGACTGCGCTCACGAAGCCGTAGTTCATCGCCGGGTCCGACCTGGCCAGAAAGACCCTTTGGTGGTCGACCTGCTTGTCCTCCAGATACTCCTTCGTTATCTTGTGCGCCTGGAGCATGTGCTCCATGTCCTCGAAGAGGGGGATAACGTTGATCCGGTCGGGATCGAACCTGCCTATCCAGTCGGAGATCGTGATGTCCCCCTTCCTGAATGTCTTGCCCTGCTTTCCCACGACGAAGTCCCTGTAATATCGGTACACCCGGTCGAGGCTTCTCGCCGACTCGGTCATCGGCAGGATGACCTCGAAGATCGGCGGTGTGTCATCCCCATAGAACACCTTCGCCGTATCGAACGATCGAGGGATGCTCTCCAGGGTTTCGAGGAGTATCTTGGCCTCCTCCCTCTCTACCGTCGGGTTCGGGACTCTGGGGGTGATGAACACCTCTCTCCCGATCCTTTTCTCACGGAAGAACGACTCGTACTTGGTCAGCAGCTTCTTGACCACGAAGTTGTCGACCTCTTTTCCCTCGCAGTCCCACATCTGCTCGTCGCAGCCGAGGTGGGAGAAGACGTAGTATGCCTCTTGGATCTCGTCCTCCCCGCCGAGCTCGGAGCTCTCGGCGAAGAAAGGGGCGTTGACATTGTCCGGATGTTGGGTACTCATGCATCGGGGCACTTTGACGCGGGCCGACATCGCTATCAGCATCCCCACTGACTTACCGCTAAATCTAACTTGTTGCGTTGGTGGGATTCGGACTCAGTCCTTTGGAATTGTGGCAGGTTTAAATAATCCCAGTTTCCATTGAATGACGAGGAGCAGGGAGTGAATCTGCGATGGTCGCGGAGCTGTCATTCGAGAAATGCAGGAACGTTTGTCCAGATGTGGTTTTCGACTGCAAGTCGACGGCGGATCTTTCGCCCCTGTCCGGCATCATCGGGCAGGACAGGGCGGTGAGGGCCCTTCAATTCGGCCTGAACATCGAGGACAAGGGGTTCAATGTCTATGTCTCCGGAATGCCCGGAACCGGGAGGAAGACGGCGATACTAGACTTCGTGAAGGAGCTGGCCAAGGCGAGGCCGACCCCTTCAGACTGGTGCTACATCAATAATTTCAAGGACCCGATCAATCCGAGAGCGTTGGAGTTGCCTCCTGGGAAGGGGAGGGAGTTCAAGAAGGAGATGGAGAAGTTCGTCGGCTCGGTGGTGGGGGCATTGAGGAGCGCCTTCGAGAGCGACGACTACGTCAAAAAGAGGACCTCGAGTCTCAGATCCATCGAGGAAGAGAGGAGCGAGCTCACAAGCCGGATCAACCAGATCGCGGAGGAGGGGGGCTTCGCATTGCAGCAGTCCCAGATCGGCTTGGTCCTCATTCCGGTGGTGAACGGACAGCCCCTGAACGAGCAGGAATTCATGCAGCTCCCTCAATCCGCCCAGCAGAAGATCCAGAAGAAGAGGGAGGTCGTTCAGGGGAAGATATTCAGCTCGTTCCGGTCGCTGAGGGACCTCGAAAGGAAGGCGGAGGAGAAGGTGAAGAATCTCAACAGGGAGGTGGCCAACTTCGCGATGGAGCCGTTCCTGTCGGTCCTGAGGGAGCAGTTCGGGGGCTCGAAGGAAGTCTCGGAGTTCCTGAAGGAAGTTCAAGAGGACATCCTCGAGAATCTTCCAACGATCCTTCAGGGGCAGCAGAAGGAAGCCCAGATTCCGTTCCTGATGGGCCCTGCTCCCGACCCGGCGAGGAACTACGCGGTCAACCTGATTGTCGACAACTCCGAGCTGGAGGGAGCGCCGGTAGTCATCGAACTCAACCCCTCCTATTACCGCCTATTCGGAGCGGCGGAGAAGGAGGCGCGGTTCGGTGCGCTCGTCACCGACTACACGATGATAAGGGGCGGAGCGGCCCACAAGGCGAACGGAGGCTTCCTCTTTGTGCCGGTGGAGGGGCTCTTTGCGGACCCGATTGCATACGAAAGCCTCAAGCACACGATCTCGAACGAGAAACTCGAGATAGAGGAGCCGGCGGCGAAGTTCGGGTATATGGTGGCTAGATCCCTTCGGCCCGGACCGATCCCTTTCAAAGCAAAGGTCATCCTCATCGGGAATCCGGTCGTCTACGACACACTGTACACCCTCGACAAGGACTTCAAGGAGCTCTTCAAGGTGAAGGCCGACTTCGACACCAGCATGGACAGGAACGAGGAGAACATCAAGAAGTACGCCTCCTTCGTCTGCACCCTGTGCGAGAAGGAGGAGCTCCTTCATCTCGATCCCGGAGGATTGGCCGAGGTGATCGAGTACAGCTCCAGACTGGTAGGCGATCAGAACAAGCTCTCAACCCAGTTCTCCGAGGTCGCGGACATCGTCAGGGAGGCGAACTACTATGCGAAGAGGGAGGGCGCGGCGCTCATCACTGAGAAGCACATAACCAAGCAGCTCGAGGAGAAGGTCTACCGCTCGAACATGATTCAGAAGAAGATAGAGGAGGCGATATCGAAAGGCCTCATCCTCATCGATACCGAGGGGGGGAGAGTGGGCCAGGTGAACGGCCTCGCGGTCATGGGCTTCGGGGACTACGCCTTCGGCCGCCCGAGCAAGATCACCGCGAGCATCTCGGTCGGAAGGGAAGGGATCATCGACATCGAGAGGGAGGCCCAGATGGGGGGGCCCACCCACACCAAGGGGGTCATGATTCTCGGAGGATATCTGAGCGACAGATACGCGCATGAGAAGCCCCTCAGCCTGACGGCGAAGCTCGTGTTCGAACAGAGCTACTCGGGCGTGGACGGGGACAGCGCGTCGAGCACAGAGCTGTACGCCCTTCTCTCCTCTCTATCGGACAAGCCGCTGAAGCAGTATCTGGCCGTAACCGGGTCTGTCAATCAGAAGGGGGAGGTCCAGGCGATTGGAGGCGTGAACGAGAAGATCGAGGGGTTTTTCGAGGTGTGCAAGTTCAAGGGCCTCTCCGGAAAGCAAGGCGTGGTCATACCGCAGAGCAACGTCCAGAACCTCATGCTGAAGGAGGAGGTAGTCAAGGCTGTCAAATCCGGCAAGTTCCACATCTATCCTGTCGGGACCATAGACGAGGGCGTCGAGATACTGACCGGGGAAAAGGCGGGTGAAAGGAGGCCGGACGGGACCTACCCGAAGGGGACGATCAACGACCTCGTCCAGAAACGCCTGTCGGAGATGGCGGAGCGGATCAAGGAGTTCAGGCCGTGAGCGCATCGGAGGAATGGGCGGTGCGGAGACGGACCTCAAGGCGGGACTCCAGCGAGCAGAACTGTTCTTAAGCTCGCAAGAACATGAGCTTCACGAAGGTGGAGGATGAAGGTAGGGACGGTCGCTCAGGCAGGCAGTCTCAGGAGGAAGGCAGCAAGGAAGTTCGGGATAGACGAATCCCTCACCCTCGAGAACTCAGGAGAGGCAGTTTGCCAGGCCATCAATGCGACGGTCGGTGTCAGGGGAAGGGTTTTTGCTCTTCTCGTCGGAGGCGGGGACAAGGGCGAGTGCGGCCTGGTGGTTGCGAGGAAGCTTCATTCCTACGGGGGGGAAGTGGAGGTGCTTTTCCTCTGCGCCGAAAAGAAGTTCGCCGGAGCCAGCAAGAAGAATCTTGCGAGCCTGGCCAGGATCGGTATTCCGGTCTCAAGCGGCCGATCTGTCGAATCGGTCAGATCCTTTGTCGATCGATGCGAAATCCTCGTCGATGCGATTCTCCCCACCTCCCTCGTCGGGGAGGACTCGGGCTCGAGCGGGAGGTGGATCGAGACCGTCAACGCCAGCGGTAAGTTCGTCGTCAGCATCGACCTCCCGTCCGGAATCGACGGGGATACCGGTCACCCTGTTGGTCCGGCCGTCGAATCCGATCTGACGGTCGCCCTCGGCCTTCCGAAGCCCGGGAACCTTCTGTTCCCCGGTCACGAGAACTGCGGCAGAGTCTTTCTTTCCCATCTCTCTCTTCCGTTGGCTCTTCTCGAAGACCAGAGCATCGAAACGGAAATCAACGAGCCTAGAAAACTTCCCGAGAGACCGAGGGATACCCACAAGGGCAGTTTCGGGGAAGTGCTGTTCATCGCAGGGGCAAGAGGATATCTCGGGGCTCCGTACTTCGCAGCCCTCTCCTTCCTCAAGGCAGGAGGCGGCTACTCCCGGTTGGCGACTCCCGAGTCAGTCTCCTCCTTCATAGGTGGCAAGGGGAGTGAGATCGTCATGCTCCCTCAGAGGGAGACCGAAGGCGGAAGCATCGCCTTTTCCAACCTGGACGCACTGGTCGAGACCTCTAGCCGGATGGACATGGTCATCGTCGGCCCGGGACTCTCCCTCAATGAGGAAACACAGAGGCTCGCCAGGGAACTCGTCTCAAGAATTGAGAAGCCGCTCCTGATCGACGGTGATGGCATCACCGCCGTATCGAAGGACATCGATATCATCAGGAGAAGGAAGACGCCGACGATACTGACTCCCCATCTTGGCGAGATGTCACGGATGATCAGCCGGAAGGTGGAGGAGATCAGGGCGGATCGGATCTCGATACTCAGAAGGACCGCGAGAGATCTGAACGCGATGATCGTCCTGAAGGGGGCTCATTCCCAGGTAGGCTATCCCGATGGCAGGGTGTACATCGATCTGAGCGGGAACTCAGGCATGTCCACTGCCGGCAGCGGGGACGTCCTCACCGGGACGATAGCGGCGATGCACGGCCTCGGGCTCTCTATCGAGGATTCGGTGAGAATCGGGGTGTTCATGCACGGCTTCTCCGGCGATCTGGCCGCGGCCGAGATCGGCAGGGACGGCATGACCGCCCAGGATGTTCTCGACTACCTTCCGAAGGCCCTGAGGACCTATCGGGAGGAGTTTGACAGGATAGCGATGAACTCGTACGGGAAAGTCGTCCTCCTCTAGACGGTCGATATGCCCGGTTGAAGATGGGTGTGTCTAGTCTCGTTGTTCCGAGCCTGGGGAATGTACTTCTTGTGTGCCTCCGCGGCTGGCTCGGGAGAGATAGACCATTTCTGCGAAGGATGGTCCCGCGCTTCCACTGGATCGCCAGATCGAGACCATGTGGGAACTCCAGTTCGGAGCGATCGTCCGCTTCTAGAGATGAAGGGGGAAGAAACAGTTGGGGAAACCAGTATGGCTTCAACCGGATCTGAATCCTAGACCTCACCCTTCCGACAGCAAGCAACACTGGCGAATCGACCAGGTCTTGACGGCCCGGTTTGGCACCAGTCCTGGGAGGTTGCCGCACGTCAGCTCTGAAAGGTCCGGAGCTTCTCAGAAATGAGCTTTCGCGTGTTCGGGTTGAGGGCGATCGGGATCACGGCCCGCCGTGCAGTCCCGTTCATCAGAACGACCTTGAATAGTTCCCCTATCCCTCGCATGCTCTTCCATCCGTCCACGTAGGCGGCGTAGGCATCGTTGACGTATCGCTCCAATTCCCCTCTAGTGAAGCTGGCGATCGGGTAATCGTAGATCCTGTGGTTCGTTCTCCAGTCGTCCGGTCCCGCAATCCCGTCGGCAACAAGCCCGTCCCAGATCGGAGTGCCGATCAGACAATCCAGTATGTTGACCTGCACACCATGGGGTCTTGCTTCCTTGATGAACTTGATTGTGCTCTCGATGTCATCCTTCGTCTCGACGGGAGCGCCAAAGATGAATGAGGTGACCACGAGCATGCCCGCCTTCTTCGCGTTTCTGATGGCTTCCTGGGCCTTCTCTGGATGGATGTGTTTGTTGTAGTAGTTCAGGACGTTCTTGGACACGCTCTCGACGCCAAAGTAGATTACATTGAAGCCAGCTCGCCTCATTGAGCGGAGGAGTGAGCGGGAAGCGCGGTCAACCCGGCCCTCGCATGTCTATGCCCTTCTTCCTGATGAGATCGCAGATGCGTTCGACCCTCTTCGGATCGTGCGTGAAGTTGTCGTCCACGAGAACGCAGTCCTCATACCCTTCGGCGTTCAGCCCCTCGATCTCCTCGACGACGTTCTCGGCGCTTCGTGGCCTCCATCTCTTGAGGGAAAGGGCGGCGCAGGAGCAGTAGGTGCAGTTAAAGGGGCATCCCCTGGAGGTGCTCATCGTCGTGAGCCTTCCGTAGGTCAGGGGCACGCCTTGATGGGTGTATCCATACTTCACCCTAGATACGAGATCCCTCGCAGGGAATGGCAATGAATCGAGGTCCTGGATGAGCTGAAAGTCCCTGCATTTGACCTGACCGTTCTCCCTGAAGCAGGCCCCCTCAACCTCGCCGATACTTACTCGTCCCTCGATGCAGTCCAGAAGCTGAACGAGTGATCGCTCTCCCTCCCCCCTGAGGACGTAGTCCACGCAGGGATATCCTTTGAGGATGTTCTCGGAGGCGAAGGTGGCGTGGTATCCTCCAAGGATCGTAACGACCGATGGGATCTTCCTCTTCACTTCCTCGAGGACCGGAATGACATCAAGAAAGGTGTGGGTCGAGCAGTTGAAGCCCAATACGTCCGGTCTCGAGGAGATGATTCTGTCGGTAAGGCCCTTGCCGTCCAGGTTCTCGCAGAAGGCGTCGACGACGCCGATATCGTCCCCTCTTTGATTCCGCAAATAGGAGGCTATGTACAGAAGGCCCAGGGGAGGCCAACGCTCCGTCGTCTTCCCCGGGGGAGTTGAAAGCAGAATCCTGATACTCCCACCTCACCGAGAGATACTCTTCACTGGTGTCTTCCTATTCAATCTTTTTGCCTCGGACTGAAAGGGTCAAGGGGAAGGGTCGCACTGGTGCCATCGGCCCCGATATGGAACGGAGGTGGCAATTGGATTGGAATCCCTGGATGGCGCCCGACCGCCGTTCCTCGCGGACCTCTTCCAGGAGGAATAGGATCTGTGGGGAGGTGCGAGATGAGCGTGGCTCCCTCATGGCCAACATTCCGGCGAACGGAATGTGCCCGCGATGCAAATCGGTTCAGCAGGGACAATACCGTTATATTCGGGTTTTGCGTTGCGTTATGAGCACATGCGCCTCTTGATCATAGGATGCGGGTCTATCGGTACCACGCTGGCGAAGGCCGTCGACGAGATGCCCGAGATCGATAGAATCTACATCACAGACAAGAGCAAGGTTTGCGCTGGACACCTCGTCGAGAAGCTCCACAAGGTGATCTACGTCGACAACAGCGACGAGAGCCTTTCCAGGATCGTTGGTGAAATCGATCTCGTCGTGGAGGCTGCGAGTCAAGAGGCGGCGAAGCACTTCGTCCCCTTCTTCCTTGACAAAGGCGTGGATCTGATGATGATGAGTGTCGGATCGCTCGCCGACGACGACTTCAGGAAGAGGTGCTTCGATTTGGCCAGGAGCAGGGGCTGCAGACTTCTGGTTCCGTCGGGAGCGGTCACCGGCACAGACGGACTTCACTCCGCCTCGGCAGGGGCGATTGACGAGGTCCTCCTCATAACGACGAAGGGCCCCAAGAGCCTCAGGACCATCCCGTTCCTGAAGGAGAGGGGAATCGATGTGGATCGGCTGGAGGAGCCCACGGTCGTCTTCGAGGGATCCGCGAGGGAAGCCGTTTCAATCTTTCCTAGAAACATGAATGTGGCGGCCACCTTGAGTCTGCTGGGAGTAGGCTTCGAGAAGACGAGGATCAGGATTGTCTGCGACCCGAAGGGGGAGAGGAACACCCATCGGATCATCGTACGAGGACCCTTTGGAGAGATGTCTTCCACCACGAACAACGTCCCGTTCCCGAAGAACCCGTCCACGAGCTATCTCGCCGCCTTGTCCGCCGTGGCGGCGATAAGGCGGATCATAGACAACGTCTGGATCGGGATCTGATAGATTCCGAATACGCCGCTGTTCTGCGAACACAGAAGTCTCACCGACCTCTCCGTCCGAACGCCCTGAATAAGTATTAATTGAGTGTAGCTCCTTTTCGGCGAAGTGGTCGAATGAATCCTAGGGTGCAACGCGTCTACTCAAACCTCACCGAGGAGGTGGACGCAATCGTTCTGGTCAACGGAATCGAGCCAAACCTCGATCTCTCCTTCTTCTACGTGACCGGGGCCGAATCAGGACTGTTCGAGGAATGCATGGCGATCCTCTGGCCCGACGGGTCCCTTGAATTGATATCATCCAAGCTCGAGGAGACGAGCGCGAGTGCGGTGGACGCGGAGATCAGGATCTTCGAGAACAGGGCGGAGAGGGAGCGGATGCTCAAGAACGCCCTCAAAGGCGTGAAGCGCCTCGGGGTCAACGGCGCTGGCATCTCCTACAAGGCTCTTCAGGAGATCAAGAGGATCATCCCCCGTGCGCACGAGGTCGACGTCTGGAAGTCGGTCGAAAAGGCAAGGATCGTGAAGGATGAGAAGGAAATCATGTTGATCAGGGAGGCCTGCAGGATTGCCTCCGAGGTGGCCGACGAGATACCGGATTTCCTGGGCCTCGGAATGACGGAGACCGAGGCCGCTGCCGAGATATCGTACAGAATGCAGAGGAAGGGGGCAAGCTCCCCCTCATTCGACCCGAACGCCTCCTTCGGCGAGAACTCCGCCGAGCCTCATCATACCCCCGGAACAAGGAGGCTGAAGCGCGGGGACCTTGCCCTTTTCGACTTCGGCGCGAAGTACAAGCGGTACTGCTCCGACATCACCCGGACCTTTCCCTCCGGAAGGGTGACGAAGGAGGTGAAGGAGATGTACGCGGCTGTCCTGGAGTCGCAGAGGGTCGGGATTGAAAGTATTCGGGCAGGGGTCAACGGAAAGGAGGTCGACGCTGCTGCGAGAATGGTGATCGACCGTTCGAGGTTCAAGGGGAAGCTCATTCACTCCCTCGGACACGGCCTCGGGCTTTCGGTCCACGACGGCGGAAGAATGGCTCCGGAGCATGACTTCCTTCTCGAGGAGAACTGCGTGCTGACCGTCGAACCGGGCATATACGTCCCTGGTCTAGGCGGCATCAGAATCGAGGACAATGTCCGCGTTACCGTCACCGGCTGCGAGGTGCTCACATCGGCCTCGAGAGAAATGAGGATGATCTGAATGGAAGACATCCTTCTGAGCGCCGTCGACCGCATGCAGAAGGAAGGGGCCGAGTTCTGCGACGCCAGATATCAGACACTGGGAAACGCAACGATTCGGGTCGTTGACAGAAGCGTGAGGGCACTCACCCAGGAGAAGATGGGAGGGGTTTGCTTCAGGGCGAGGATCGCA
Organism: Methanomassiliicoccus sp.; assembly: GCA_020725985.1. Taxonomy (GTDB): domain Archaea; phylum Thermoplasmatota; class Thermoplasmata; order Methanomassiliicoccales; family JACIVX01; genus DYTM01. The sequence goes on along the minus strand of DYTM01000005.1, from coordinate 7,194 downwards.
GGCTCGTGGGGTTACTCCACGACCGTGCTTCTCGACAGACGGTCTCTCATCGAGGCATGCCTCCTTGCCACCAAGAATGCCCGCCTCGGCGGGTCGAAGGGTGCGAAGCTCCCGGAGCTCCCCTCGGTCAATCGGAGGCTCAGGGCGGATGTCAACATACATCCCGTTGATGTCCCGATCGAGGAGAAGCTCAGGCACGTCGAGGATCTGGACGCGGCGTTGAAGGTCGAGGACCGCGTCGTCAACACGAATGCTATCTACAACGAGGAGGTGAGGACCAACCTCCTCATGAACTCGTTCGGATCGTCGGTCAAGTGGGAGGAGGTCCGGGTCCGGCTCATGGCCTACGCGATCGCCTCGGAGGCGGGGCGGCAGGAGGCGTACTACGAGTTCGTGGACGGCACCAAAGGCTTCGAGCTCGTCAAGGGGACGGACATCGGAGCCATGGGGGGGTCATGCGGCCAGGAGGCGGTCAAGATGCTCTCCGCCAAGAAGCCCCCGTCGGGGTACATGACCTGCATCTCCGACCCTCAGATCACCGGCTTCCTGGCCCACGAGGTCATGGGCCATGCGTGCGAGGCGGACGAGATCGTGAAGAAGCGATCCTTCCTCACCGGCGCGGTGGGCAGGCAGGTCGCGAGCGAGCTCATTACAATGATCGACGACGGGACGGTCAAGGACGCATATGGCTCGATACCCTTCGACGACGAGGGGACTCCCAGCTCGAGGACCGTCATCATCGAGAACGGCGTCTACAAAGGCTATCTCCAGAGCCTCGAGACCGCCGCGGAGATGGGCGTCCGGCCGACCGGCAACGGGAGGGCCCAGGATTTCGGCAGAAGGGTCTGGGTGAGGATGACCAACACCTACTTCGGCCCGGGGGACTGGACCCTGGAGGAGATGATCGAGGATGTCGACTCCGGCATTCTCTCTGACAAGGGCATCAGTGGGATGGAGGATCCGGTGGGGGGAGGCTTTGAGGCCAAAGCCCTCAGGGGTTTCATCATCGAGAAGGGGAAGATCACTGACATGGTCAGATCGTTCACGGTCACCGGCAGCGCCCTTCAGATTCTCAAGACAACGGACGCCGTCGGGAAGAGTGTATCCCTCGACGGAGGCAATTGCGGGAAGGGGATCGAGGACATAGTCCCCGTGTCGTCCGGGGGACCTCACTGCAGGTCCAAGCTTGTCGTCGGGGGTGGCTGATTGGAGCTGGAGTCGCTCGTCAGGACCGCCTACCGGACCGCCATCAGCGACAAGGCAGACCAGGTCGAGGTGTTCGGGATCGTGTCCAGGACGATGAGCGTCTATGTCGAGGACTCGGCCATCAAAAACATGGAGCAGAAGGTGGACCAGGGGATTGCCGTCAGGGTGGCCAAGGAGAGAAGGCTCGCCCAGTCCTCCACCTCCTGCGACAGCGTCAAGGACGCGGAGGCATGCGCGAGGGCGGCCTGCAGGCTCGCGGAGCTCTCACCGGCGGACAAGAACTTCCGGCGATTCCCGGATGGAGGCGAAGCCACCTTCGCGCCCAGAGTGTGGGATGAGAAGATCGCCTCTCTGACCTCCGAGGATCTCGCAGACCTTGTCAAATCGGTCGTCGACTGTTCCGTCGAGAAGAACGGAACGAAGGTGCCGAAGGGCATGATCAGGACCGCGAGGGCGGAGACGAGGATCGTGAACTCGAACGGAGTCGATGTCTCTCATGCGAACACGATGGCCTATCTTCATTTCACCGCCATGACCATCGGGGAGAGGCCCGGGGAAGGTGTCGAGGTCTTCTACACCCCTCACCTCAGCGATGTCGATCCATTCGCGATCGGCAAGTCTCTCAAGGCCCAGGCGAAGGCCTCGGCCCAGGCCGTCCCCTTCAGGGGGAGGAGGGCGGGAGAGACACTCCTCACCCCCGGAAACCTGTCAGAGATGATCCTTTCCTCAGTCGGCTTCGCGATCGACGGCGAGAACGTGCACCGGCGGAGGAGCGCCTGGGCGGGGAAGGTTGGGCAGCAGGTCGCCTCCCCATCGATTACGATTGTCGACGATCCCGGGGACGAGAGGGGAATGCTCTCCTCGGGCTTCGACGATGAGGGGGTTCCCACGGCGAAGAGGACGATCGTGGAGAAAGGCGTACTGAAAGGATACATCTACGACAGCTACTGCGCCTCCCTTGCCGGCGTCGAGGGATCGGGGAACGGCCTGAGGAGGAGCGCCGAGGACGCGCAGGGCATCTACAGGCGCGCATTGGGGATCCAGCCGATCAACCTCATCCTCGTTCCTGGTAAGAAGAGCAGGGAATCGCTGATCTCGTCGGTCGAGGACGGGGTGCTCATCGAGCGATTCGCCTATCCCGAAGTGAACCCCTTCACCGGCGCGTTCGGGCTCGAGGTCCGATGCGGGCATCTGATCAGGAATGGGGAGATGGTGCAGACGTTCAACCGGGCTCTTCTCGTCGGCAACATGTTCGAGGCGCTGATGAATGTCAATGAGGTCGCGAACGACATGACCGTCGTCAGGTCGTCAATCTTGCCGACTGTGAGCTTCGACGGGATCGAGCTGGTCGGAAGTTCTTGACGCGGGAATGATCAGGTCCTTTCCAGCCTTACCTTCACCCTGTCCCCGACCTGGCCCAGCTCTCTCGGGTTCCCTGCAAGCCTGCCGACCGGTGTCACGGGGGAGATGGCGACTGGATCCTTTCCCTCGCTGACCGGAGTGGGCCCGAAGAACAGGCACAGTGCGCTTCCGTCCGGCCAGAACGCAACCTCTCCCGCCTCCATCACCTTCTTCCCCCTTTCGAGCTTCATATCGACGGGAATCTCGAAATAGATCTCCTCGCCCCACGCGTTCGTATAGGCCTCGAAAGGCAAGGCCAGCCAAATGGCCTCGGCAGTCTCCGTATCGTTCAGATCGATGAAGAATGTCTGCTTGGGAGTCGTCATCCTGATCCTGTTGCTCATCCTCATTCCCCCGGGCGAGCTAGCGTGCCCG
>DYTM01000005.1:0-4202 GCA_020725985.1 Methanomassiliicoccus sp. | reverse complement strand
TGAAGAAAGGGTCGGTGCCGCAGACTTCTGCGGCAATGGGTGTTGCGGGGAAGGTGCCCTAGGCCTTCTTCATCTCGAAAAGGGATCGGATCTCGTTGCCGACGACCTCGATCTGCCTCTCCGACTCCACCTTCTCGAGCTCCCTCATCTTCTTGAGCCCCTGCTTCCAGTCCGCGATCCATTCCTTCGAGAACTCCCCGGAGAGGATCTTGTCGAGCATCTTCTCCATCGCCTTCTTCGTCTCGTCGGTGACTATGTAGTCCCTCTGGGTCAGTCCGCCGAACTCCGCTGTGTTGCTCACGTTCTTCCACATGTGACCCAGCCCACCTGCCTGGATGAGATCGACGATCAGCTTCAGCTCGTGGAGGCATTCGAAATACGCGAGCTCGGGCTGGTATCCCCTCTTGACGAGCGTCTCGAATCCTGCTAGAATCAGGGCGGTCACGCCGCCGCAGAGGACCGCCTGCTCCCCGAACAGGTCGGAGGTGACCTCCTCGTGGAAGGTCGTCTCGATCACTCCCGCCCTCGTGGAGCCGATGCCCTTTGCGATCGCCAGAACGGTCTCCCTTGCCCGGCCTGTGTGGTCCTGCTCCACCGCGAACAGCGCCGGCACGCCGAATCCCTCGAGATAGACCTCCCTCTCCCTCTTTCCCGGGGACTTCGGGGCGACCATTATCACGTCGACGTTCTTCGGTGGCTTCACCTGGCCGTACACGACCGTGAAACCGTGTGCGAAGTCGAGGGCGCAGCCCTCCTTGAGGTTCGGCAATACCTGCTTCTTGTAGACGTCCTCCTGGGCCTCGTCAGGGAGAAGCATCATGACGACGTCCGCCCCCTTGACCGCGTCCGGTATCTCGGCTACCTTCACGCCGTCCTTCTTGGCGGCATCCCATGACTTCCCTCCCTTCCTCAATCCGACAACGACGTCCATTCCGCTGTCCCGGAGGCAGAGCGCCTGGGCCCTCCCCTGGCTCCCGTATCCGAGAACTGCTATCTTCTTGCCCTTCAGAACTTTGAGATCCGCATCCCTATCGTGATATATCCTTGTCATAGATTCACCTGTCAAGAGCTGTCATTCTGCGACCCTAAAGTAAGTCAGGTATAAACATTGTTCGCATTCCCCGCTCAACCCGACTCGCTCCCGGGGCGCATGATCATCTCCTCCGAGCCGCATTCCGGCGAGACCTTCCAGTGACAGAGGTAGCTCTCCTTCAGAAACTCCGCCGACACAACGTCCTGCAGGTTCCTGATCGCGTGGAGCAGCTTCCCATTTAGGAAGGAGTTCTTCACCTCGAAGATCATCTCGAACCTGCCGTTGACCTTCCCGACGAAGGCCTTGTCCACTTCCACCTTCCTTCTCACCAGCTCGGCCAGCACCCTCGGAAAGACACTCTGCGTGTCCTCTCCTACCACCTTTATGACTTCCATCTGCATCTGCCTCTCACCACCCCGCTCCCTCCCCCTGGCGGGATCATCGGGAGCACATCCTCCTCAGGGTCGACCATGATGTCGACGATGAACGGGATCTCCGATTTCACGGCGGATTGGAGCGCCTCTCTCAGCTCCGAAGGCCTCTCCACCCTCACCCCGTCCGCCCCGAACGCCTGGGCAAGTTTGATGAAATCCGGGTTGTTCCGCAATTCCGTGCCGCAGTATCTCTTGTCCCAGAACAGCTTCTGCCACTGCTTGACCATCCCAAGCCAGCCGTTGTTCATCAGGCAGACCACCACTGGTAGGTCCTCCGAGACCGCCGTGGCGAACTCCTGGAAGACCATCTGAAGACTCCCGTCCCCCGCGACGTCAACCACCGCCCTGTCGGGGAATGCCACCTTCACCCCGAGCGAGGCCGGGAACCCGAACCCCATCGTTCCGAATCCGCCGGAGGTGATGAACTGCCTCGGGTGCCGCACCTTCAGGAAGTGCGCCGCCCACATCTGGTTCTGACCCACCTCGGTCGTCACGAATGCGTTCTCGGGGAGGACCCCGTTCAGCTCGTGAATGACCTTCTGCGGCTTGATCGGGTCGTCCATGAGATCGATGTCGCAGACGCATTCCTTTCTCATCGCCTTAACTCTCAGCGACCATGGGTTGTCTCCCTTCGGGGCTCCGAGGCCCGCTATGATCGCCCTCAGCGCCTTCCTCGCGTCCCCGACGATTCTGACTCGGGTGTGAAGCCCCTTTCCCACCTCACCCGAGTCGATGTCGATGTGGATGATCTTCGTTCTCTCCGAGAGGATGCTCTTGTTCCCCGCGCTTCGGTCGCTAAACCTCGTGCCGACCGCGAGGATCGCATCGCAGTCGAGGAACGCCCTCCTCGCCGCCTCCCTGCCGTGCATGCCTATCATCCCGAGGCAGAGGGGATGCTCGTCAGGGACAGCGCCCTTTCCCATGATCGTCGTCACGATCGGCGCCATCAGCATCTCCGCTAGCTCGAGCACCTCCACCGTCGCGTTCGACCAGATGACGCCTCCGCCGACGAGGAGGAGGGGTCGCTCGGCGTTCTTCAGCATCTTGACCGCCTCCGGCAAGTCGGACAGATCCTCAGCGGGTTCGTGTACGAAGTAATCCTTATCCATCATCTCCTGTGGAACCTCGGCCCTCATCATGTCCACCGGAAGATCGACGTGAACCGGACCGAATCGTCCGGTGGTGGCGATCCGCAATCCTCGTTTGATCGCCTCCGGGATGTCCATCGGGTCGAGTATGCGGAAGTTGTGTTTGGTGATCGGCATCATCAAGCTGAATGAATCAGCCTCCTGGAAGGCATCATTCCCGATCATGGGGGTGGCGACCTGGCCCGTGAGGACGAGCATCGGGGAGGAGTCCACGTATGCAGTGGCAACCCCGGTCATCAGATTGGTCACGCCCGGCCCGGAGGTGGATGTGCAGACGCCTGGTCTCCCGGTAGCTCTTGCATAGCCGTCAGCCATGTGGGCCGCGCCTTGCTCATGGCGGACGAGCACATGACGTATCTTCGAGTCCAGGAGATCATTGTAAAGCGGGATTGTCGTCCCTCCTGGAAGCCCGAACATGACCTCGACGCCCCCTCGCTCTAGCAATTTCAACGCGGCCTCAGAGCCCCTCAGAAGCTACCCTCCTTGTCACAAACAATGGGTGAGGACATCCTGGAACTGGACGCCTCTAGCTAATTATGATTACCACTGCGCGGATCGAAGAAACAATTCGCCTATCGCTGCGCGTGGTCATATTTGACACGGTTCCCCTTATTCCGAGCTTACTATTTAACTCTTGCTCAGTGCCAATCAAGGAATCTGACTCATGTCTCGTTCTGCGATCTATCCCCTGACACATCGTCCCTTCCGATGCCAAGCATTTTATGCGCCCATGTGGAATCATGTCGTGCATGGCTATCATCTTCCACGAACGGTACCTCGATCACATGCAGTACCGAGGGCATCCCGAATCGCCTGAACGTCTCGTCTCCGCCGTGCGGACGATGATGGCCGCCGGCGTCTGGAAGGATGTGGTCAGACCTGAACCGGCGAAGGAGGACGACCTCCTCCTGGTGCATACGCCCGACCACGTGTGCAGGATCAAGACCGCCCAGGAGGGTTTCCTTGATCCGGATACCTACATCCACCCCGAGACATACGAGATCGCTCTGACCGCTGTTGGAGGGGCGATCGAGGGGGCAAGGTCGTCGCACGAGGACGGAAAGCCCGCCCTGGCGCTGGTCCGTCCGCCGGGGCATCATGCCGGCAAGGACTATTGCGGGGGGTTCTGCTACTTCAACAACATCGCCATCGCGGCCCGGAAGCTGTGCCTCCCGAGGGTCGCGATAGTGGACATCGACGTCCACCACGGCAACGGCACCGAGGACGTCTTCCTCGACGACGACAGGGTGCTGTTCATATCTACACATCAGCGGGGCATATATCCTGGAAGCGGAGGCATAGAAACCGTTGGAGTCGGATGCGGGGAAGGGTACACGGTCAACATCCCACTCAACGGAGGGATAGGGGACGCGACCTACCTGATGGCCTTCGACCGGGTGATCAGGCCGATCCTCGAGCAATTCCAACCCGAGGCCCTTCTGGTGAGCATAGGCGTGGACGCCCACTACGCCGATCCGATCGCCTCCCTCCGGCTCTCGTCCAGCGGATACGCGGAGCTTTGCCGGAGACTCATTGAGGCCGCCCCCCACAGTAGAATCGCGTTCGTGTTGGAGGGGGGATACAACC
>DYTM01000172.1 GCA_020725985.1 Methanomassiliicoccus sp. | reverse complement strand
ATCAATCCAGGGGATCTCATCCTTGTGGGTGACATGATAGAACTCGGGGTGCTGAGCATCAACGCCAGCGCCCTGGATTCGAATGCAGCGAGCATTGTTCTCAAGTTGACTTACGGCGGAGTCACCTTCCTGTTCGCAGCCGACATCGATTCCGAGGTCGAGGACAGGCTGATCTCGAATGACTCGATCAACCTCCAGACAGACATACTGAAGGTAGCACATCACGGCAGCAGGTACGCCACCTCCGATTCGTTCCTTGCGGCTTCCTCCCCCGCAGTCGGGATCATCTCGGTAGGTGAGGACAACCCCTACGGCCATCCGGCTCAAGAAACGCTCGCCCGACTCGATTCGATAGGGGCGGAAGTGTATCGCACGGACCTGTACGGGACGATCACCGTCAGAACAGACGGAGAAACCTGGGAGATGGAGATGGAACGGACGGCCCAAGCCGAGTCCATGGAATCCTCCGTGCAGATTTCGATCGCGGATGAACATCCGATGAATGTAACCCCGTGCTCGCAAGGAGAGATCGACCTATTCAATATCGAGGCGGACCCTGTCTTCCCTCAGAGAATAATCGTGATGGGGGCTGATGCTTGGACATCGTCGGCCCGGGACCAGCGGAGGGGAGCGGATTGAGTGCGAATAGATCAAGGAAGGTAATCGAGGAGCTGAAGGCGCAGGCGAACCCCGAGAACGTCGAGGGGATGGCGAGGTACGGCATCAGGCCGGATGAAGCCCTCGGCGTGCCGATTCCGCGCCTAAGAGAAATCGCCAGGAAGGTCGGAAAGGACCATGAGCTCGCCGTCGCACTCTGGGCCTCGGGAATCCATGAGGCTCGGATACTCGCCTCTTTCGTCGACGACCCCAAGCTCGTCACCGAGAGGCAGATGGAGGGGTGGGTGAGGGACTTCGATTCGTGGGATGTCTGCGACCAGTGCTGCAGCAGCCTGTTCGACAATACGCCTTTCGCACATGAGAAGGCCGTCGAGTGGAGCGGGCGGGAGGAGGAGTTCGTAAAGAGGGCGGGGTTCACCCTCATGGCCGCCCTCGCCGTTCACGACAAGAAATCAGGGGACGAGGCGTTCCTCCGATTCCTCCCCTTGATTGAGAGGGAAGGGGCGGACGAGAGGAATTATGTGATGAAGGCGGTCAACTGGGCACTACGGCAAATTGGAAAGAGAAATGAAAGGCTGAACATCGCCGCCGTTGAGGTCGCGGAGGAGATGCAGAGGTCGAATGCGAAGAGCGCCAGATGGATTGCGTCCGATGCTTTGAGGGAACTCCGAAGCGATGCGGTGAGGGAAAGGATAAGGAAAAGGGAAAGAGGCGCCGGAGAGGGAAAGGCGGGGGTGCGAAGAGATAAGGAGGATTAGCTCTCCTCGGCTACCCGCTCCGGCGCCGGTACAGACTGCTTTGGCCTCTTGAATGATCTCAGGGCTAGGAACGCGATGATGGCGGCGATCGCCACCAGGATGACGCCGATGACGACCCAGAAATTGCCCGACCCCTGAGTGAAGATAAAGTCAAGGGCGCTCTGCCCGCTTCCCTGATCCGCCTCGCTCATCCTTTCCCCGGCGAAGGTGCTGAAGCTGAGCGCGATGAATGCGATCGCGCCGAGGACGAGAAGCCAGGAGGAGGAGAGCATGATGATGATCTTCGTGTTCTCGTTCGGGGAGAGAATGTCCCGGGCCTTCCACGACAATCCGTAGTAGATGAAGCCGTGGTCCTCGTAGCGCTTGACGAACCCGCCCTCCTCAAGCTTCTTCAGATGGCGGTAGACGGCCGCCTTGTCCACCCCGACCACCTCGGCGAGCTGCGACACACTTCGTCTCGTCGGCTCCAGCGCTCTCAGGATGTCGAGCCGCGTGTCTGAGGCGAGTGCGAAAAGCGACTTCTTGTCAAGCTCGACGCGCATCTTGCCCGCTCCCCTGTTTGATAGAGCGTCCGGAAGATTAAGCTCTCTCATTGACAGTCTCACCGGTCGGTGGAGGGGGTGTCGTCGACCCCTCCACCCTCGACGAAGATCGGGGGATATCCCCCTGGGGTTTCCTTGTAGATGATCGAGCCGGTCTCGGAGAGATCGCTCAGGGCGTTCGCCTTGATCATCCAGGTTGAGATCGTGTAGAGTTGCTCGCCGATGTAGAGGCTCCTCTCAATGTACGTCCCGTTGCCGTGATCAATCGTCCCCCTCAGGGTAAGGCCCTCCGTAGACACCTCGAAGACGTAGGCACTCGCAGTCGACCAGTACCATGACTCGTTGTCGTAGGCGGTGACGGGGATGACGAGCATCTCGAGCTCCCGGTCAAAGAGGACGGCTTTATAGTCCCAGAGCGCGGATGATCCGGACCAGTCGCCGATGACGTACTTGCCTACCTCCAAGGGATTCATGGGGTCCGAGACGTCGAACAGTGAGATCTTCACGCTGGAGTTCTCCATCCCTATCCCGAGGAGATGCGTGCCGTCGACCGGGTGCAGGTACGAAGAAAAGCCCGGTATCTCGAGCTCACCCAGCACCTTCGGGTCGAAGGGATCGCTGAGATCGATGACGAACAGTGGATCGACCTGCCTGAATGTCACAAGGTACAGGATATCGCCGACATACCTCGCAGCGAATATCCTCTCCCCGGGGCCCCGACGATCTCCAGGTCCTCATCGAGCACGTAGACGCTGTTGCTCTGGTTTATCCAGCCGGTGGTCGTCGCCACCCTCAGATAGCCGTCGCTCTCATCGATTGCGAAGTGATCCAGAAGGTATCCCGCGACATCTCCCCGCGCACTCGGCTCGAACGAAAGACCGTCTATGCCGATCCGGTAGATGGTCGTTGTGATCTCGTTCGAATCCGCGGACGCCTCCACCGCCTCTCTCAGATCAGAGACGCCCGAGTCGAGGGCGACGACGTCCCAGTTGTACTTCTGGAAGGTGAGGTAGAGGGAGGTCGGGGACATGTAGATCGTGGAGGTGTACCCGGCCACGATGGACGCGTACGCCTTGTCGGCGGTCGTCAGGTTGACCGCGAGGATGTTGATGTATGAGCTGGAGTCGGACGCCTCAGGATCGTAGTGAATGCTTTCAGGCTCGAATTCCTCCGACTGACTGCCGTTCCAGAACTTCGGGAGCACGAAATCGTTGGCTTCTTTCCAGACGTAGTACTGGGAGACGACATACACTATGTCGTCGATCATTCTCGTCGTCAGACTGAAGCCCGATATCCCGTAGGAGAAGAGGAATTCCGGGGCCTCGATGTCCGCGAGGTCG
>DYTM01000171.1 GCA_020725985.1 Methanomassiliicoccus sp. | reverse complement strand
GGAAACGCCCTCCACCGTCATCGTTCTCGTCGTCCTCGGCCTGGGTCTGTTCTTCAGGGTGTTCAGGAAGGTGAAGTGGGCCGCGGTCATCAGCCTCATCGTCGGTATCATCGTAGGGTATGGCCTCTATCTCCTGTCGAAGGCGGTTCTCGCCTCTTTCCTCACTCCGACGGCGATCATCGTTATCGCCGTGATCGTGATGCTCATCGTCTACTTCATTCTGAAGTTCCTCGAGGACATAGTGGACTTCGTCGGGGCGGTCGTCAGCTTCCGGCCGCTGCTGTTCCTTGCAGGCGTCGTCGCGGTCCTAGAGGCGGTGCTTCTCCTCTTCGGCACCTCCCTTTCCGCCGTGTTTGCCTGACCAATCCTCACCCAGCATTCGAAAGTATTGCTAAACCTTTAAATTAGAGTAGTCACATCGAGTTGGTGCGGGCTCGTGGCTTAGCCTGGATATAGCGCTGGCCTTCTAACACGCCCTCGGGGTGGTGGGAGCAAGCCAGATGTCTCGGGTTCGAATCCTTCGCAGGAAGGCGAAACTCCCGACGGGCCCGCCATCACGTAACAAAAGGTTGATAAACGCCTACTCAATCACGGCACGAAAGCACGAGGAGTCCGGATGAAAAGAAGCTCACGCGCATGGAAGAAACGCGGCAAACAGCGTTGGAAATGGCGCAAGAAGAAGATGCGACGCCGGAAGCGTCAGCAGAAGATGAGGAAGGTCTGATGATCATCATGGGGGTGTGGGGTAACACGGCATCCTCGCGGGCTCCAGTTAATTGGGTGTGATTGCCAACGGGTACGCTGAACGGTGATGAGTAACTGGAGCGATGACCCGTTAATTCGCGCGGGGTCGCTCCCCGCGTGGTGGAAACCCGCTGATCTGGGTTCAAATCCCAGCGCCCCCACTTCTCTTTCTTGCTTCTCCGCCGGCTACCTCATTGTGCTACTCAGGACTCTGAGAGTGGATCAGGAAGCCCCCACTTCCTCCTCGCAAGGATGAGGCAGCATCGCCCTCCATCCGGTCGTCAGAAGTGCCTCAGCCTGATTCCCTCCGTCCCTTTTCTGAGAACCAGATTGAAACATTTAAAAACGGAAAATCCAATCAGCCTCAGGAAATGGAAGAAAGAGGCGATACCTTGCCAGAGCGGGACGCGCACGAGGAGAACGAGCAGAGCTTTGCCCCCGGGGAGATCGAGGAGGAAATGGAGAGCGAGGGCAACCTTCAGCCGTGGCACGACGAGGAGCTGGAGGCACTTGTCGAGGAGTACCTCTGGAAATGGGTGGCGATTCGGAACCGCGAGGTGGTCGCCTGGAATGAGAGCTGCGACGCCTTGATCTCAGAACTCAAGAACATGGGGCTCGACCTTTCCCAGGTTGAGCTCAAGCATGTCACGCCGGATAGCCTCGTCGAGATCGTCTGATTGCCATTCGCTTGAGAGATGCCGAGCATTTTGCGGGATGTCTTCTCCCGCTCTATCTAACAAGTGTGAAGACAGACCACTAGGTCAACGCCATGACCATCCCTAACTCGATGACAAACAGAAGGGCGAGGGCGAGCGAGATTCTCACGACCTCAGTGAATCTGATGTCATGCCTGTCGCCCGAATCGCGCCTCTCGTTCATTCTCTGTTCCTCCGCCTATACTAGTTCCTCTGGGCCTTGTCCGCTCTGAGGATTTCGCCTTGATGGAATGTCCCCTCTTAAGCCTTTTGGAGAGATCGCCAGGAAGGTTCGGGGAAGTCTATTCGTCTGAGAACTGGGTGAATGACAGGAAGAAAGAGAAAAGCGGAAGGGGTTTGGGATTGGGGGCAATGGACCAGTGGTCTCTAAGCGCATTCGAGTACGATCGTGATCTTGTCGATGCGGTCTGCGCCGACTGGGAAGTTCCTCTCCCAGTTGTGCAGAAGCATCTTCATCGTCATGTCCTCGTCGAGATTGCAGTGCCCGAAGGCCTGGAGCCCGTTGTAGTGCGCGATGACGAGGTACTTGCCGTGCTCAAGGTCGAAGACGGCCATTCCCTGCTGGTCGGTCCTGCCCTCGGCCACCTTTTCCAGCACTATGGTAATCGTGCCATTTTCCCTCGATATGTCGACGGAGAAGATCTCGAGCTCGACGCCCGCCATCGGGACGATGGTCCCTTCTATCTTCGCCCCTACGAGCACAGTCAATGTGTCGAAGGCTTCGTCACTCACCTCGACAACTGGCGCGTCTTCCGCTGTTTGCGTGTTGCTGTCAGCCGAGACCATCACCGTTCCCAGGGCTATCGTCAGAAGCGCCGCTATCAGGCCGATCGCGGCCATCCCCTTCCATGTCGGGAGCTTCAATTCTTTTCACCTCCTTGGTCCGCAGACCGCCCGGGGAATATAAGCCAGATTTGAAGCAATCGTATGGACGAATCATTCATAACCCTAGAGTCTTCTTCCTGAATAGGACGGAACGGTGCATCCATGTTCCCGCCTGGTTGGTTCCTTGCCCTCGACGTGCTGACAGAGATCGTCACCGCTATCGTCGCGCTGATCGTCGCCGTCTACGCGTTCAAAGGGTTCCGCTGGATAGGGGAGAGGAGCCTCTTCTACATCTACGTGGCCTTCAGCCTCCTCTCGGCCGCCTTCTTCGCCAGCGCGCTCACCTTCGCCTACGCATGGCTTGCAAGGCTTACCTTCGCAAAAGCCGCCGCCCCGTTCGTCGTTCTCGACCTCGGCCTGTGGACGTACTACGGCCTAAGCGTCCTGGCCTTCGCCATTCTCGTCTATGCCTATGTCCGCCAGATTCGGGAGCTGTCGGTCGTCGCCGCGGTTGCCGGGGGATCGCTCTTCTTCGCCGCTCCCGTGTTCGAAAGCCTGATGGTAATCCTCCTGTTCGTCATCCTCATCGCCCAGCTGACGCACTACAATGTCAAGAAATCGAGGAACTCGATGATCGTCACCTCGAGCTTCCTCATGCTTCTGCTCAGCCACATCTTCATCCTCTTCGGAAACATCGAGTCGCTATCGTACGTGGCCGGGAAGATGCTCCAGCTCGTCGCCTTCCTGACCCTTCTCTCTGTTCTCGGCAGGTTGCGGGGAGGCCCATGAGCCCCGATGCCCCCACCCTGAAGTACCGGTCCAAGGGCAGAATCCTCGCCGACGTTCTGAGGGCCGTTCAGGAGTCAGAGAGGGCGAAGATCACCCATATACTCTACAAGGCGAACCTGTCCCATGACAGGCTCGTCAAGTATCTGGATCAGCTGGAGGATTCCGAGCTAGTTGAAGTCACCGCCGACGACGACATGACGACCTACT
>DYTM01000170.1 GCA_020725985.1 Methanomassiliicoccus sp. | reverse complement strand
CCCCAGGGCATCCACCCTCGGAGGCTCTTCCTCGCTGAACCTGATGAATCTTATGCCGAGCTCCGCCGCCGTCTTGTAGTACTTCTCGAGCAGCCCGTTCACCCGGATATCCCTGTACAGGACGTATGCCTCGGAGCCGGGGTCACGGCGCTTCAGCTCGATGAGATCCCTGATCGCCGTCTCGCAACAGACCTGGGAGCAGTACGTCCTCCCCTCCTTCTCCCTCGCTCCGACGCAGAGGATCTCGACGATCCTTTTCCCGTCGGCCTTCCCTGTCTCGATCAACCTCTCGAACTCGGTCTGAGTGATGACGCCCTTCTCCGAGCCGTACCCGTACATCCCCTCCGGTTCGAGGACCAAGGCCCCGGTCGCCAGGACGATCGTCGCCACATCCACAATCCTCTCGCCCATGTAGGAGCTGATCTCCGGGCCGCTCCGCATCAGCTTGACGACGAACCTGCCGACCGAGCCGCTCGCCCCGGAGGGGATGGTCGATGTGAGAACCTCGATGTTCCCGTTCCCCCGGACCCTCTCCTCGAGATGCTTGACCAGCGCGGCGGGATCGCATCCGTCGAGGTCGGGAAGATGCCTTCCCCTGACCGCTCCTCCGAGTGTGTCCGCCTTCTCCACAAGATACACCTTGAAGCCCTTCGAAGCGATCGCCAGCGCGGCGGACATCCCTGCGATGCCGCCCCCGACCACCATCGCCGACGGGACCACGCTTCCCACTATCCTCTCCTTCGGGGTGGCGAGCCTCACGTTCGCCAATCCCATCCTGACGAGGGTTCGGGCCTTGTCGGTCGCCCTCTCAGGCTCGTGCTGGTGGACCCAGCTGTCCATCTCCCTGAGGCTGACGAATCCCACGAGGTTCCTGTTCAGGCCAATCTCCGCGCAGGTGTCCTGGAACAGCTGCAGGTGACTCCTCGGGCTGCAGGCGGCGATGAGGACCCTGTTGAGCTTCCTCTCCTCGATCACCTTCTGCATCATGCCTTGGCTGTCCTGGGAGCAGGCGTACATGCACTTCTGAGCATGCACCACCTCAGGGAGAGAGGAGGCATATTCCGCCACCGAGTCCACGTCCACGACCGCGCCGATGTTCATCCCGCAGCTGCACACGAAGACCCCTACCCTCGGCGGGTCAGTCGCCAGCACGGAGATGTCTGCAGAAGGCTTCTCATCCTTCGGACTGCTCGACACCGAGCTTCTCTGCGCGGCCATAGCGGCGGCGCCGACCGCCTCGGTCACTGTGTTCGATATGTTCTCGGGGCCCTTGACGCAGCCGCAGACGAACACCCCCTCCTTGCTGGTCATGACTGGATTGGAATTGCGAGAACTGATGAAGCCATGCTCATCGAGTTCAACCCCTATCTTCTCCGCCAGCTCCTCCGTGCCGGAGCTCGGCACGAGCGGAGGGCAAAGAACGAGGAGGTCCACCGTCTCGGTCAGGACCTTGTCAGTCTGTCGATCATGATGCTTAATGCGAAGGCATTGGTCTTCATCCTCGTCAATGTCCCCCGGAAGTCCGCAGATGTAACGGATGCCTCCCTCCTCCGCCGCCCTTCGGATGAACTCCTCGTTCCCCTTGCCAATGGTCCGGAGGTCGTTGTAGAAGATCATCACCTCTCCCTCAGGGAGGTGTTCCTTAGTGATGAGCCCCTCCTTCGTCGAGTACATGCAGCAGACTTTGGAACAGTAGTCCTTGCACCATCCCGATCTGGAGCCGGCGCAAAGGATGACGCCGACCCGTCCCGGGGGCTTGCCATCAGACGGCCGGAGCACCTGTCCCTTGGTCGGTCCTGAGGCGTTCAGCATTCTCTCGTACTGAAGGGAGCTCACCACGTTCTTGTACCTGCCGAAGCCGTACCGCTCCAGGTACTCGCCACCGTATACATCCAATCCGGTGGCAATGATGATCGAACCGACCTCTACTTCCTTCGTCTCCCCCTCATCCCCGAAGTCGATGGCCTCGGCCGGGCATTTCTTCTGGCAGACCCCGCACTTGCCCTTCTTCAGCTTGAGGCAGTGCTCCGCGTCTATGGTGGCAACCCTGGGGACGGCCTGAGGGAAGGTGATGTAGATTGCCGTCCTTTCCCCTATGTTCGCGTTGAACTCGTCTGGAACGTGCTTCTGAGGGCAGTGCTCGATGCAGATGCCGCACCCCGTGCATCTTCCCTCGTCAACATAAGTCGGCTTCCTCCTTATCCTCACCCTGAATCCCTGCGTCCCCTCGAGATCCTCGACCTTCTCCACCTCGGAGTAGGTGAGAAGATGGATTCTCGGATGTCTCGACGCTTCGACCATCTTCGGTGCGAGGATGCAGATCGCGCAATCGAGTGTAGGGAATGTCTTGTCCAGCTGTGCCATCCTTCCCCCGATAGATGGATTCCGCTCGACAAGAAAGACCTCATGACCCTGGCTGGCGAGGTCCAGCGCGGCAGAAATGCCGGCAATACCCCCGCCCACCACCAAAACGTTCCTGAGTGCGTCCGTCATGGATTCGCCGCCCACTAGAGCAACGTTGCCTCGATGCTCACGGACTTCGGATTCATAAGGGGGATATAATACCTTTTCGGACTACCCAGTCATTCCTTATCACGGTGAAATCGGACGGGAAAGATATATAAAGGAAGTTCACTTCCGCGGCGTTCCCGCGGTCTTTTTGTTCGAGGATTGATGTTCCCTCTCCGAAATCGGGAAACGGGCTGTAAACCGGGAAGGGGTTTACGAGAGCGATTTCAACATCTTGACGCAGGCCTCGACGGCCTCTCTCGCCTTCTCAATCCGGTCCTCCGCTTGCAGCCGCGTCATGCCGGGTCCGCTGATCCCGAGGGTGACGGGTTTGTCGTATTCCAGCGCCAGATCAGCGATCTTCCTCGCCGCGTGCTGGATGATGATCTCGTCGTGCTCCGTCTCGCCCTCAATCACCGCGCCTATCGTGACGACGCCGTCGATTTCCTTCTCCCTGATCATCTTCTTTATCGCGAGCGGCATGTCGAAGACGCCTGGGACCGTGATCACCTTCGCAACGTTCACGTCTAGAAATCTCGCGTGCTCCTTCGCCCTCTCCAACATCATCGAAGTGATGTCGAAGTTGTACTCTGACACAATTATACCTATGTTGAACTTTCTCATCCTTCCTCACTCCCTCAGGGCTCCCACGTCTTCGTAGCCCTGCCTCATCCCCTTCCCCGCGTTCCTGACAAGAACCTCGGGTCTGAACAGCAAGTTGTAGGCGTTCAAGGCGTGCTCCCTCGCCCGCCTGTCCGCCAGCCATGCGAGTGTC
>DYTM01000169.1 GCA_020725985.1 Methanomassiliicoccus sp. | reverse complement strand
CCGGTACTTCTCAGACAGGTTCAACACGATCAAGAGGATGCTCGTTCACAGGAGGGAGCTCGCGGGCTGCGTCCCCATCTCCAAGGGACTGAAGCTCGACCGGGACGTTCGAATGGTCGTCATGGTCAACGAGGTCCGGAACACGAAGAACGGGCACAGGATGCTCGAAGTCGAAGATGAGGAAGACAAGTGCCTCGCCCTCATTCTGAAGGATTCCCCGCTCATCACCGAATCCGTCGTCCCGGACGAGGTGATCGGGATAGTTGGCAAGCCAAGCAGGAAGGGGGAGATGATCGTCGTGGAGGAGCTCATCCGGCCGGACGTCCCCCTGAAGGGAGGGATGGAGAGGACGGACTCGACCTCGATGGTCGCGTTCGTCTCGGACATCCACGTCGGGAGCAAGACCTTCCTCCAGAAACAGTGGGACGCGATGATGAGCTGGCTCAAGAACCAGGGAAGATCGGACGGGGTCAGCTACATGGTTGTCCCTGGGGATTGCGTCGACGGAATCGGGATCTTCCCGAATCAGGAGGAGGAGCTGGTCATAGATGACATATTCAAGCAGTACGAGATGCTCAGCGAGCTCCTCAAGGAAGTGCCGGACGGAATCGCCATGATCGTTCAGCCGGGGAACCATGACGCGGTGAGGCCTGCCGAGCCGCAGCCCGCGTTCCCGAAGGAGATCACGGACCTCTTCGACTCCCAGGTCATGTTCGTCGGGAACCCGTGCTACCTGGAGATCGAGGGAAGGGTCCTCCTCTCCTATCACGGCAGGAGCATGGACGACCTCATCGGGAGCATCCAGTCACTGAACTACAACAACCCGCTGGAGGCGATGAAGGAGATGCTCAGGCGACGGCACCTCGCCCCGATCTACGGCGGAAAGACGCCCATCGCCCCGGAGAAGAAGGATTTCCTCGTCATCGACCCCGTTCCGGATTTCTTCGTCACCGGTCACGTGCACGGCGCCGGGACCTCCGACTACAGGGGCGTTAGACTCATCAACGCCTCCGCCTGGCAGGCGCAGACCAGCTACCAGAGGATGCACAACTTCAACCCCGACCCTGCGAAGCTGCCGGTCGTCCACCTCGGCACCGGCAGGTGCGTGGTGAAGGACTTCAACTGATCAGAGAATGAGCTGCATATAGACGACATCGAGCCATCGCCCGAACTTGCGCCCCACCTCTTTCAACCTGCCCACCTCGACGAACTCCATCCCCCGATGGAATGCAAGACTCTCCTCCTGATCGTGGGCGATCCCTGCCATCATCGAATGGTACCCCAGGTCCCGCGCTCTGTCAATGAGTTCCGATAGGAGCGCCTTGCCGATCCCTCGAGCCCTCATGTCGCCACGCACGTACACAGAGTCCTGGACGGTGAAGCGCCCGGCGGATCGCTTGTGGAACGCCGACAGCGCCGCCCATCCCACTACCTCCCCGTCGACCTCGGCCACGATCGCCGGGTATCTGGGTCCGTGCTCCGCCAGCCACTCCATTCGCTCTTCGAGAGTGATCGGGTCCTCGTCGAAGGTGCAGCTCGATTCTCGGACATAGAGATTGTAGATGTCGTTGATCGCCTCGGCGTCCTTTGGTTTCGCCTGGCGAATGAGGATCACGCTCATCGACCTCCCTAACTGTGTCCGCTGCCTTAGGTATATCCCTCCGGGGATTCGAGCGGTCGGATCGGTTCAGCCGTCCTAGTCCCAGAACAGGATGATCATCACGACCCCGAGCGCGAGCATGAACATAGATATCAGCCAGAAGGACTTGAGGACGATCTCCCTCCTCCTCTGCTCGCTCATCTCGAAGATCCTCAAACGGTCGCCCCCGCTTTCTGCTTTATACGCTTCAGGCGGAAGATGTTTTCCCTCTCCATCTCCTCGAGCCTGAACTCGATGAAGTCCTCCGCCTCCTTCAGCTCCGGGATGACCTTGTACTCGAGTGCGTTGACGCGCCGCTTCGTCCTCTCGATCTCGTCCAGGAGACGCTTCATCGTCGTCTCGATCTCGGCCGCCTTGATGATCGTCTCGACCAGATCCTCGAACGCCTCCGCCGCCTCGTCGATGTACACTGATGTGCCTATTACCCCGTATCCCCTTTTGTCAAGCGTCGTCCTCACGCTCGATGTCTCAATCTCCGGAACGATCAGCCCCATGATGTTCTTGCTCCGGAGCTTTATCTCCGGATGGGCCTTCAGAGCGAACGCCGCGGATTTGACCGCGATGACGCCATCCACCGCCTTCGCGACCGCGATCTTCTCCATCGCTTTCTCGTAGTCCTGGACAACCTTCCCCCTTATCTTCTTCGAGTAGTCGAGGATCTTGAAGAACTCTAGGATGAGGCCGTCCCTCTTCATCTTCAGTATCTTGTAGCCGGCCTCGGTCAGCTTGATCTTCTTCTTGATCTCGAGGAGCTCCGACCGGGTTGGGTTGATCTCTCGTCCGACCATTTCCCTCACTCGCTCTTCTTGTGCGCCGGATGATACTTCTCGATGTACTTCCTGTCAATCCTGGTCAGCTGGGTCTCCGGCAGCGCCGACAGGAGGTCCCAGGCGATCTCGAGCGTAGTCTCGATATCCCGATCCTCCTCCTTCCCTTGCCGGACGAACCTGCGTTCGAAGGTGTCAGCGAAGTCGAGGAACTTCTTGTCCCTCTCCGAGAGGGAGTCCTTCCCGACGATCGCGACAAGGCCCCGCAGGTCGCGTCCTTCGGCGTACGCGGCGTAGCACTGGTCGGAGACGGCCTTGTGATCCTCCCTCGTCAGCCCCGGACCGATGCCCGCGTTCATGAGCCGCGAAAGCGACGCGCCGACGTTGATCGGGGGGTAGATCCCGGCCCGGTGCAGTTCTCTAGCGGCGACGATCTGCCCCTCGGTGATGTAACCGCTCAGGTCGGCGATCGGATGGGTGATGTCGTCCCCCGGCATCGACAGTATCGGGATCTGAGTGATCGATCCCTTCTTCCCCTTGATCCTGCCAGCTCTCTCGTACAAAGTGGCCAGGTCGGTGTACATGTACCCCGGATAGCCTCTTCTTCCGGGCACTTCTTCCCGCGCGGCGCCGATCTGTCTCAGCGCCTCGCAGTAGTTGGTGATGTCTGTAAGGATCACGAGGACATGCATGTTCAGGTCGTATGCAAGATACTCGGCCGTCGTCAGCGCGAGTCTCGGCGTGATGATTCTTTCAATCGCGGGGTCGTCCGCGAGGTTCATGAACACGACCGCCCGCTTCAGGGCGCCGGTCCTCTCGAAGTCGGACATGAAGTACTGCGCTTCCTCGTTCGTTATGCCCATCGCCGC
>DYTM01000168.1 GCA_020725985.1 Methanomassiliicoccus sp. | reverse complement strand
TCCTGCGAAACTCCGTTGCGGAGGGATAGTCTTGGACAATCTGGACCTTGAGATCCTCAGAAAACTTCGAGGCAACTCGAGGGAGAGCCTCGGCAAGATTGCCGAGGATCTGGGCGTGTCGAAGGCCACGGTGAGCCGTCGCATCGCGAAGATGGAGAAGGATGGCTACATCGCCGGCTACACCATCGTGCTAAACCCATCGAGGATGGGGGTGATGAGGGCGCTCATCATCCTGGAGGTCAACGGTCCCGCTGTCAACGCCGTGATAGACGAGCTGAAGAAGTTCGAGGAGATCGAGCATATCCATAAGGTCTTCGGCGATCACTCGCTGATATGCGAGGTCTGCGCGAACAGCGTCGACAACCTCTACCTTCTCATTCAGACGAAGCTCCTCAGCATTCAGAACATACACAATGTGGAAGTGGACATACTCATCGAGAAGATCGCGCTCAACCCGGACGCCGACTTTGACATGATGTCGTCCCGCGCCTCGAACGCCTGAAGGATTGGAGGGCCTGACTTGGTAGGCCACACTCGGGGACTCCTCCCTGGCCAACCTTTATTTGAATTGCAGCTCATGATTGGTGCTGTGAGGGATTCGGCGTGAGGATTTGCATGCTGATAATGAGGACACCTTCCTCGGACGAGGACTCGGAGCGCCTCTTCGGCATCGCCCGGAGCGAGATAGGACATGACCTATCGATCTTCCTCCTGGGGGACGGGGTGCTGTGCGCAAGGAAGGGGCAGAGCGGGCACGCAGGCTCGGCCGCGAAGGCGGCTCTGAATCGGAAAGCAGTCGTCAGGGCGAGCGCCAGGGATCTGAGGGCGCGAGGCGTGGGGGAGGAAGAGCTGGAGCCTGGCGTGGAGTCGGTCGAGGATCTCGAAGGGGCGTTCGTCGAGGAGGCAATGGAAAGGGCGGAGAGGGTGTTCGCATGGTAGGGAAGAAGACGCTCGGAATCATGATCATGTCCGCACCCTTCGGCAGCCAGTACGCCGATCATATGTGCAGGGTGGCGGACAGGGCCATCGACATGGGCTACGCTGTCGAGGTCTTCCTCTACGGAGATGCCGTCCACACGCAGATGAATGAGCAGGCTCCCAAGCTCTTCTTCAACGTGGGGGAGGCTCTGAAGAAGCTCATCGATCGTGGCGCGATTGTGAACAGCTGCGAGATCTGTTCGGTCGCCAGGGGATATATCAAGGGGGAGAAAGACGGCAAGAAGGACTACTCCTCCACGAAGTTGATTGAAGGAGTGCGGTTCACTACGATCTACGGGTTCGTCGACATGCTGGCTCGGGCGGATAAGGTCATATCGTTCGGAGGTTCCTGACATGCCCAGGCTCGTTCTGGAGATCGCTCACGCGCCCTTCGGGCACGAGAACGCCTACGCAGGGCTCTTCATTGCGATGGGATGGGTTTCTGTCGGGAACGAGGGCGTAGTGGTGCTCCGGGGCGACGGGGTCTACGCTGGCAAGAAGGGACAGCAGGACCCGTTCAAGGAGATCAACCTGCCTCCGACCGAGAAGCAGGTGAGGGACGTGCTCGAGACTGGAGGAAGGGTGGTGGCGGACCGCCGGTCGCTTCAGTCGCGAGGAATCGGTGAAGATATGCTCATCGAGGGCGTTGAAGTGCTCGGGGAGGAGATTCGCCGCCTCATCATCGAGCAGGGAGAGAGGGTGCTCGCCCTCTGATTCGAATGACAGCGGACGAGACGCTCGATTGCCTCGGGATGATCTGCCCGCGCCCCCTGTTCGAAACGCTGAAGAGGCTCAGGAAGATGGAGATAGGGAAGACAATCGAGGTCGTCGGAGATTACGTTCCCTCGATTGACGAGATCACCGAGATGATGAGAAAGCAGGGTCACGGAGTCGTGTCAGTGACGACCGAGGGGCGCGTGTGGCGCATCGTCATAAGGAAGATGAGGTGAGGACGATTGCCGAAGCTCACGTTGGTGGCGTTCTCGGACGATCTCGATCGGGCGATCGCAGGTTTCCTCATCGCCAGCAGGGCTGCGGTGGAGGGGTGGGAGGTGGTCATGTTCTTCACCTTCTGGGGTCTGGCGATCGTCAGGGACCCGAAAAAGAGGGTGAAGAAGGAGGAGAGGAACGAGAGGATGGTTGCCTCGATGCTTCCCCGCGGGGCGGATGAGCTGACCCTATCGCATATGCACATGCTCGGCCTCGGCACCTCGATGGTCAAGAAGAGGATGAGCGCGAAGAAGATGCTCTCGGTGGCGGAGATGATGAAGGAGGCCAAGGAGTTCGGGGTGAGGTTCGTGGCTTGCGCTCTCCCCATGGAGATTCTCGGGATTAGAAGGGAAGAGCTGATCGACGAGATCGATGAGATCTGCAGCGTCGGGGACTATCTGCGCGAGGCAAAGGGCGCGGACCTGAACCTCTTCATCTGATTCCGCTCATACCGGGAATTCCGGTCCCGCAGCCGATCGCTATTCTTGTCATACCAGAACCCCGCCATTTCAGACAACTTTATTACTGAAAGAGGGAATTCGCGACCGATGAGGTTGGTATCGGCTCCGAAGACGTACACGGTGGACGGCCACAGGACGGTCGACCCCTCGACCACGCTGAAGCGGGTCGAGCCGCTCTGCAAGGTCGCAGGGATCACCCGGGTGGCGGACATCACCGGCCTCGACCGAGTTGGAATCCCGGTCTTCTCGAGCATTCGACCAGTCGCCGAAACCGGAGCCGTCACGGTATACAACGGAAAGGGCGCGACGAAGGAGCAGGCGAAGGTCTCCGCGATCATGGAGGGCCTCGAGCGGTACAGCGCCGAGGTCAAGGAGAGGAGTATTGTCCGCGATTTCGTTGAGGGAATGCTTGCCTCGGGGAGCGCCCTCGATCCCAGAGAGCTCATCCTCCCAAGGGTCGCCGAGTTCCACCTCATGCATCAGCCCCTCGCCTGGGTGAGGGGGGTGGAGCTGAGCAGCATGGAAGAGATGTGGGTGCCTGCGAGCGCCGTCTTCCACCCCTACAGCTCACGATCGGACATGCCCCTCTTCCGTACGAACACCAATGGACTCGCTTCGGGGAACTCGATGGAGGAGGCCGTGCTGCACGGACTGTGCGAGGTGATCGAGAGGGACGGCTGGTCCATTTGCGAAGCAAGGAGGAAGGCAAAGGCCGACATCATCCTGGATAGGGATGAAGGGATCGCGGCCGATCTAACCGAGAAGTTCTCGAGTCGAGGGATTGCGATCCACCTTAAGGATCTTACGAATGAGATAGGCATTCCGACCGTGGGGGCGGCGGCTGACGACACAGGGACCAGGGATCCCACCCTGCTGACCATGGGG
>DYTM01000167.1 GCA_020725985.1 Methanomassiliicoccus sp. | reverse complement strand
CACCGTCACGCTCGAGGGCGGAGAGGGGGAGCTTGAGGTCGGAGGGAATCCGCACATCGAAGTCCTCGCTTCCTCCCCTGAGATGAAGTGCCGCTCCTGTCTCGTCTCTCCTGAGCATCAGATCCCCGAAAGAGGGGCATGGCAATGCAGGCGAGTCGACGAAGATCAGGTTCGGGGTCAGCACCTCGGATGCCCCTCGCGACCACCTCCCGATCCTCCCGGGACCGCATCTGTTGAGCACCTCGAGCATGACCGAAGAATCGGGGTCCGGCAATAAAATGTTTGCAATCGTGGAAAACGATTGAAGAAGGGAAAGAGGGAAGAGGTTCAGAAAGTGGTGATCAGCTCGTGCTTCGCAAGAACCGAGCGCACCTCTTCCCAAGAGATCATCTTGACGATCTCGAGAGTCTTGACCTTCCCTACCCTTTCGGTCAGGTCCTCATCGACGCAGTAGACCTCGGCCTCGAAGTCGATCAGGTCCCCTATGGCCTCGATGTTCGACGGCATGGCGATCGCCCTGGGCTCCTGGGATGCGACGGCGTTGAGCGTCCCGTCCCCGATGAGGATGACAGTCGTCTTCCCCACGGTCCCGCTGGCGAGCATCGCGAGCGCGAGTCTGAGGCCCGCGAACGCCTCCTCCGTCCCGTACGGGGGCTTGGAAATCAGTACAGCTATACTTTCTGCCAACGGCATCACCTCGCGAGCGTGATCATCCTGTCGCTCTCTGCGACGAATCTCGAAAGATCGTTCGTCAAGCTGCCGATCTTCGTGCCGGGAATCTCCTCTCCTCTTCTCACGCCCCGGGCGGCACAGCATGTCTCGCACACGACGACCTCGACTCCTTTCTGGGCAAGCTCCCTGAGCGCCTTCCCGACGTTCGGGAACCTCTTCGGGTCCTGGTTCTCCTTGACCGCCATGATTCCCTCGCCGTAGCCGAAGACATTAACCTTGTATCCCTTCGACACCGCTGCCTCGGCAAGCTTCACCATGACGTTCGTGTCCATGTTCATCATCGTCCCGGACCTGATGTGGATTGTGAGGGTCTTCATGCGATCACCTAGACCGTCATGGTCTGGTCGAACTCCTCCATGACCAGATCCACCGCTCTGGGGTAGTCGATCGCCGTGTATCCTTCCGGCACCGCTCCCCCGAATCCCCTCGCCTCGAGGTCGTCCGCGATCACGTAGACCTCGCCGGCAGCCTCGAGCAGCTCCCCGCTCTTCCTCCTGTCGACGGCGAAGTAGACGGCGTCCTCGAACAGCAGCGCGGCTCTCTTGTCGTTCCCCCCGATCTTCTTGAAAAGATCGAGAGAATGGTACTCGGAGGGGGGCTTGACCATGACGAACAGCTTCGAGACCATCGCCCCACTATCCCACGAACAGCTGAACGTCCGAGTCGGCCGCTATGTTGAGGAACCCGGCCGCGCCGAGCACTTTGACTCCGTCGACCATCTGTTCCTTGGTGATCCTCATCAGATCCATCGTCGTGCTGCATCCGTACACGTTCACGCCGAGATCGAGCGCCATCTTCAATTGACTGGAAAAGTCCCCGATCCCGACATTGGCCATTCTCTTACTGAACACGCCGGTGAAGAGCCTGTACATGCCTGGGAGCTTCGGGTTCTGACCCTTCTTGAGAAGGTTGAGCCCGAAGAACGTGAAAAAGACATGGACCTCCATCCCCATGCTCGCGGCCGTGTTCGCCATCATCATCGACATCATCGCCTTGTCGAATGTTCCCTCGGAAACCACTAACGATATCTTCTTTGTTTCAGCCATCCAAATCCTCCTTGATCGTACTTCTCAGAATCTCAGTAGGTGAGTACCGCCTTCGCCTCGCCGATCTCCTTGATCAGCGTGGGCGCGTTGACTATCACCGCACCTTCAATCAGATCGTCCTGCTCTATTCCCCTCTTCTTCATGCAGGGGGAGCAGACAAGCAGTTTTCCCCCGCCATCCATGAAGGTCTCGATGAGCTCCTCGATCGGAGGGAAGCTCGCCTCATGGACGATCTTCGCGTATCCCTTCGTCGCCAGATACACTCCCATTGACTGCAACGCCACTACCGGCTGCATGTTAGAGGCCAGAGCTGTGACGGCGACGACAAAAGGAAGCGTCGCCTTCTCGGGATTGTCTTCGGCGTGGGTGGAGATGATGAGAAGCTTCTCCATCGCTCCCGCCTCATTTCTTCCTGATGAAGTAGTGGAAGATGCCTCCCTCCTCCTTCATCTCGATCAGCTCGTTCCCCGTCCTCTTGCACCAGGCTGGAACGTCCTCCTTCGACCCGACATCGTCGGCCAGAAGCTCCAGGACCTTCCCGACCTCGATCTCCTTGATCTTCTTGGCCAACTTAACGATCGGCATGGGGCACATGAGCCCCCTGCAATCCAGTATCTCAGCGTCCATGAACTCAACTCCTAAGTCAAGTATCGGTTTTGCACGGTTGTGCAACAAGTATATATAACCTCTAGCTTATAAGGTTTTCGTGAGAAGAAGGATGGAGTGAGCCGAATGCTGCCGGAGAAACTTCTTTCGGGCGTCTCGACCTGCCAGGACGTCATCAAGTGCGCCTACAACCTGAACGACTTCGAAGTGGATGTATACAAGAGACTCGCGGAGAAGGGGCCTACCAGGGCGGATGAGCTTGCCGAGCTCCTGGGGAAGGAGAGAAGCACCGTCTACAGGTCCCTACAGAAGCTCATGTCATGCGGGATGTGCTATCGGGAGACCAAGGGGATCGAGAGGGGAGGATACTATCACGTCTACATCGCCGCGGACAGGATCGAGCTCAAGAAGAAGCTGGAGCGCTGCGTCGAGGACTGGCACTCCACTCTGAAAGAGGCGCTTTCGAAGTTCGAGTAGTCCACAGGAACTGTGACTGGCCGATCCGATCCTTCCCAGACCCAATCGAAGGGGTCATATAGGGAGGGAGGATATTCAGAACGGAGCAGCATGAATGGTTTCAGGAACTCGGACGTCGTCTCGATAAGGGACCTCTCCAAGGAGCGGATCGGGCAGGTCTTGGACCTCTCCGAGAAGATGATCCCGTACGCCCGGGGGGAGAAAAGCACGAAGGTCCTGGAAGGAAGGATTCTCGCCAACCTATTCTTCGAGCCTTCCACGAGGACGCGGCTCTCCTTCGAGAGCGCGATGGCGAGGCTTGGAGGAAGGGTCCTCGAGGTGTCGCACCCCGCCGCGACATCGGTCGTCAAGGGCGAGACCTTGGCGGACACGATCCGGATGGTGGAATCCTACGCGGACGTCATTGTACTCAGACACCCGCACGAGGGCGCCGCAAGGCTCGCTGCCCATTTCTCCTCGAAGCCGGTGATCAATGCCGGGGACGGGGCGGGGCAGCATCCGACCCAGACGATACTCGCCCTGTTCACCATCCGCAGGGAGAAGGGGAAGATC
>DYTM01000166.1 GCA_020725985.1 Methanomassiliicoccus sp. | reverse complement strand
ACCTACGGTAATAAGATCACCAGTACCGGATTGAAGCGCCAGTTTTAAAAATGAGGGTTCGACAACTTTCTTGGTAGAATATGCCAAAAGCTGTGTATTCTCACATCTCGATCAGCCTGTATTTCCTCTTTCCCAGACCGATTTCTTCGGCATAGGAGAGTTGAATCCCCCAGTCAACCTTGTGCAGGTGGCGGAACTTGTCCTCCCCCGAGCCCAGGTTTCCCTTGAGCCTCGTCCCCTCAGTCCCTCGGGCGGCGTTGACCAGGTCAGCCGAGGCCTGGTCGATGGCGACGATGTCCCGTGACGCGAGTATTCCAATATCCGGAACGATGGCCCTGTCGCTCCAGGCGGGGCAGTCGCAGTGAGGAGTAACATCCATGATGAAGTTCATGAAACCTGATCTCTTCCTCTTCGACCTGAGCACGCCGCAACAATACTCCACGATCTTCTCCTGGAGCACCTCTTTGGATTCTCCCTTCCCAGGGTCTATGGCTTCGTTGGGGCAGACGAGGCTGCACTCCCCACACCCGATGCAGGCATCACTGTCAATCGTCGCCCTCCTCTTGATGACGATCGCGCCGGAAGGGCAGCTCTTCACGCAGGTCCCGCAGGACTTGCAGGATTCCGCATCGACTTCGGGTTTGATGTCATGATGCATGTCGAGCTTCCCCCTCCGAGAGCCGAACCCCATGCCTATGTTTTTGATAGCGCCGCCGAATCCGGTCATCATATGTCCTTTGAAATGAGCGACACCGATGATCGAATCTGCATGAAATGCCGCGGCCCCGATGCTGACCTTCTTGAAGTGCCTCAGGTTCACCTCCACCTCGATCTCATCCCTTCCCTTGAGTCCGTCAGCTATGACGATCGGGGCGTTGACCACCGGAAACGTGAAGCCGTGGCGGGTGGCGGCGATCAGGTGATCGACAGCATTCGATCGGTGACCGATGTAAAGCGTGTTCGAATCGGTGAGGAACGGCTTCCCTCCCCTTTTCGAGATGTCCGACGCGATCCTGTCCAGAAACTGCGGGCGGATGAAGGTCGTGTTCCCGGGCTCTCCGAAATGCGTCTTGAGAGCGACTAGATCTCCCTTTCCGAAGGTTTCGTGCAATCCTGCTAGCTTGAAGAGCTTCCCGATGCTGTTCGGGATATTCCTGGACCGCCTGTCCGCCCCCGCCCTTGCGAAGTACACCTCCGAGACGCTTCCACTCCCCGATGAAGATAGACTCCCAGCCTCTATTGAATCCTTTCTCCGTCGAGCGATGACAATCTCCAATTCGACACCAATTTATACTGACTCGTGGATGGAGCGATTGATGATATGCGGGATCGACGAGGCCGGGAGGGGGCCGGTCCTCGGTCCGTTGGTTGTCGCCGCCGTCATGGTCGAAGACGATGCCGCCCTGAGGAAGATCGGGGTGAGGGACTCCAAGAAGCTGTCCTCGGCGAGAAGGGAGGATCTGGCCTTGAGAATACTTGAAATGAGCACGGTCCAGATGGAGGTCGCTGAGGCGGGGGAGATCGATGAGGCGAGATCCGGCATGTCCCTCAACGAGCTAGAAGTGGAGATGTTCGCCTCGCTGATCGAGAGGATGAGACCCGAGACGGCCTATGTGGACTCGTGCGAATCCGACGAGATCGGTTTCTCCCGGAAGATATCCGCTCGCCTCTCCTACAAGCCCAAAATGGTCTGCGAGAACAAAGCCGACGATAGGTATCCTGTGGTCTCGGCGGCTTCCATCATCGCCAAGACCCACCGGGACGCATTGATGAAGCTGTTGGAGGAGCGGCTCTGCGAGCCCATTGGCAGCGGCTACTGCAGCGACCCCACCACATGCGCATTCCTCAAGAGTTGGATAGACAGAACCGGTGGTCTCCCCCCACACACGAGGAAATCCTGGGAAACGGCACAGAAAGCGCTCAGTCTGGCGAAGAACGCCAGGATAACAGATTGGGACTAGGCAGGTGGACGAATGCAGTGCAAGTCCATTCTCGAAGACGTCATAGCGAAGTTCAATCAACGGGTGGAGAAGAACGTGGAACTGAAGAAGGAGCTCGAGTGCGTCGAGAAGACGGTTCAGCTGGACCTGGGGTGCGAGCAATACAACTTCACCCTATCTTGCAGCAAGGTTGAAAGGCTCAACGAGGGGACGATCCCCAATCCGGACATCGTGCTCATCTCGGATCCGGACACGGTCGAGAAGCTGTTCACCGGGGAGATGAAGATCATGAAGGCCTGGGCCTTGAGGAAGATCAAAGTCAAGGGCTCCATCGAGGACCTCATGAGGTTCAGGAAGTTCTTCTGAGCGTCGACTGGAGGCCCAAAAAGCTTATTAGAGACCTCCATGTTAAGTCTAGCTCACAGCGGGGTGGGGTAGCCAGGACATCCCGTCGGGCTCATAACCCGGAGATCGGTCGTTCAAATCGACCCCCCGCTACTTATTCAACTAACCTCCGCGGATGACGTCGTTCTCACTCAGACCTCATCCGAATCGCTGCTGCGATCTGGTCCTGCTCGGACCGGATCGATGCGCGATTTTCTCGGTCCAGAACGTGGCTCCTGAAAAACTGGAAATACGGCGTCATAGATATGTCGCGTGAGGGTCGGCGCAATGTCTCAGTACATCGGTTCCATAGACCAGGGAACGACCGGCACGCGTTTCGCTCTTTTCGATCACTCCGGGAGCATCGTCGCTTCTGCGTACGAGGAACACACCCAGATTTTTCCGAAGCCTGGTTGGGTCGAGCACAATCCAATGGAGATCTGGCAGAAGACGAAGAAGGTGATGAGAGAGGTCCTCGAAACCCACAGGATCGAGGCGAAGGAAGTCGTCGCCCTCGGGGTGACGAATCAGAGGGAGACGACTGTTCTCTGGGACAGAAGGACCGGCAATCCGATTCACAACGCGGTGGTGTGGCAGTGCAGACGGACATCCGGAATGTGCGAACAGCTGGCGAAGGACGGCTACGCCGAAATGATAAGGGACAAGACCGGCCTCGTTCTCGACTCTTACTTCTCTGGAACGAAGATCAGATGGCTTCTCGACAACGTGAACGGCGCGATGGAGAAGGCGAAGAAGGGAGAGATACTCTTCGGCAACATTGACACCTGGCTCATATGGAAGCTCACCGGGAAGCACGTGACGGACTTCTCGAACGCCTCCAGAACCCTCCTCTACAACATATCGAAATGCGAGTGGGACCAGGAGGTGCTCGAGACTCTGGGCATTCCGGCGGAGATCCTGCCCGAGGTCAGGCCCTCGAGCGATCCGGACACCTATGGCTCGACGCACTCGTCGGAGTTCATCGGCGCCTCTGTCCCTGTGTGTGGCGATCTTGGCGATCAGCAGGCCGCCCTGTTCGGCCAGACCTGCTTCGAGTCGGGGGAGGCGAAGAACACCTACGGGACCGGGTGCTTCATGCTCATGAAC
>DYTM01000165.1:1432-3452 GCA_020725985.1 Methanomassiliicoccus sp. | reverse complement strand
CTCTACAGGCTCCGCAAGTGGCAGAGAAGGATCAGGGTATCGAACGCCACCGAGAGGAATCTCGCCTTCGCCCTCAGCGAGCTTGACAGGATGGCTTCTGCCATGGGACTGCCCAGAAACGTGAGGGAGACAGCAGCGATGGTCTACAGGAAGGCGGTCAACAAGAACCTCATCCGGGGGAGGAGCATCGAGGGAGTGGTCGCTGCCTCGCTGTACGCTGCCTGCAGGCAGTGCGGGGTGCCGCGAACGCTGGACGAGGTCGCGAACTCGAGCCGCGTGGGCCGGAAGGAGATAGGAAGGACATACCGCTTCATGACGAGGGAGCTGAAACTCAAGCTCATGCCGACGAGGCCTCAGGACTACGTCCAGAGATTCTGCAGCGAGCTGAAGCTGAGCGGGGAAGTTCAGTCGAAGGCCGGCGAGATACTCAAGGACGCGGCGAAGAAGGAGCTCCCCTCCGGTCGCGGACCTACAGGGGTCGCGGCAGCCGCCATATACATCGCCTCGATCCTCTGCAACGAGAGGCGGACGCAGAGGGAGGTCGCGGACATAGCGGGAGTGACCGAGGTTACGATCAGGAACAGGTACAAGGAGCTGACCGAGAAGCTCGGAATCGAAATCCAACTCTGAGAACGTTCCGCTTGCTAGCCTTTCAGGGACGATGCAGTCACGAAAGCTTATTTATTAGGCCATGCCATTACTCCAGCCGGGTCGAAACGTGCAGATTGGCAAGGCGGTCCTGAAGCCGGTGGCGATTTGGCTGGTGATCGGCGGGGCACTCACCATCATCTCCTCTATCATTGTCTTCATCGCCGAGCGAAGGTACGGCACGACTATCGGGACCCTGATCGTCCTCGTTTTTGTCCTGGTTGCCGCGTCCGAGATTTCACAGGCCAGATCGGTCTGGCGCTCGGAGGCCGGTGGCTGGAAGGGGATCATGACCTGGCTGGGGCTTTCGCTCCTTTCCCGGGGTTTCATCCTCTACTCCTCCACCAGTTCGGACTGGTCGATCTGGCTCGCAGTTTACGGGGGCGCGATCGTCGGGGCAGGCGAGCTCCTGATCTTCGTGTTCCTCTTCGTCAAGAAGGACTACTTCGTTCCGCCGGAGGAGGAGAGGGTGGCGGCGATGGGAAGGCTCGAGGTCTCGGCTGTCAAAACGGTTTCCGATTGTCCGAGCTGTCACGGGCTGGTCGAGAAGGACTGGGAATCGTGCCCCTACTGCGGGACAGTGCTTCCGAAGGCCTGCGCGAACTGCGGGACGGCCCTCGAGCCTGGCCAGATCAAATGCTCCTGCTGCGGAACCGAGGTAGAGCGGTCGGACGTGCTCATGAAGACAGTCGGGGCGCTCAGGGCGGTCGCGGATGAGGACGCCCTTCCGGAAACGAAATCGAGCAGGTACGCCAGGCTCGCTGAGGGGGTGCTCAAGGCCGGCAAGACCCTGGAGGCTCTCGAGTCCTACGAGAAGGCGATCGAGTTCACCTCCTTCAATAGGAAGCGATGCCACTTCATGGTCCGGACGGCGACAATCCTGAAGAACACCGGGAACGTCCAGGAGGCGCTGCGCATCCTCGACGAGGCGATAGGGCTCGACCCCAACGACTACGCGGGGGCGAAGGCTCTCAGGGAGAGTATTCTCACCCCGCCGAAGGAAGGGGAGGCGTGCGCGGTCCCCGGCCCGGCGACTGTAGCTTAGTCTCGTGAGCTAAGGCCTGACCCTTTTCAATCGGACGTATTCCACATCGTCCTCGGAAACCCTGCCGAAGAGGATCTCCTTCTTCACGCCGTGCGCAAGGCGGACCGCCCGGGAGATCTCGGGCCAAATCGTCTTGTAGTCCTCCGGGACCGCGTGCACGAGGTACTTCGCGTGGTGCGTTTCGGGATCGGATTCGTAGACCCGGAAGTGAGAGCCGTACTTGAACCCGGTCTTCACCACCAAACCCCGGCCCCTCAGATCGTCGTAGGCTCTCAGCCTCAGCTCGAAGTCCGGTTGGATCTTCATGGCCCTCCTGACGAGGCCCTT
>DYTM01000165.1:0-1422 GCA_020725985.1 Methanomassiliicoccus sp. | reverse complement strand
TCCGTAGAGGCGAATCTGAGGAGGAGCCGTCCCGCCTCCATGAGGTGGGCCGTCTCGATAAGCGAGAGCTGAAGCGTCTTTCCGATCTTCTTGCCGTAGAATCCGTGCTCGTACAGCCTCTGGGCCTCGCCCTCGTCCAGGACCAGCACCCTGTCCTCGAGGAGAATCGCCTCCACCGGCTGATCTTCTCCTGCGTCCGCTCCCTTCCCCTTCGGGCTGGAGGTGGAGGCCTTGTAGTAGGTGATGTCCCCCTCCTCGTCCACTATCGCGAGGAGAAGCTCCTTCCTCGTCCTCTCAGACCGCTCGAGGTCTTCCAGGAAGGAGGTGACGTCGAAGAGGGATCGCTCCGGAATCGCCGACACCCAGTGCTTGGTCTGGGAGTTCGTCGGGGTCCCGCCCCTCGGGAAGACCCTGAAGTCGAACTCCCCCGTGCCCTCCTTGACCACGTATCCCCGCTGCCTGATGTCCCTGTAGACGATGTAGCGAATCTCGAAGTCCTCGCATGCTGACGCCGCCCGCTTGACGATCTCAGGGAAGGTGAGCGTCGCTCCCTCGTCGACCACCTCCAACCTCCCCGTCTCCGCGAGATAGCAGGCCTCGAGCAGATCGAGCTCGAGACCCCCGCCCGAGAGGGGGTAGCCGTAGAAGCCCTTGTTGTAGATTTGGCTCGCCTCCTTCTCGTCCGAGATGATGACGGAGTCGCCGAACAGTCTGCCAGGCACGCCCTACGCAACTCAGTCTCGGTAATTATAGTTATTCACATTGTCGTTCACGATCCTCCGACCGCCCTGTCTGGACGAGATCGATGAGCGAACCGAGTTCGTGCTAAGTCCGAGCGAACTCGGACGGAATCCGCCTTTCGGAGAAACCTTTATATTTCATGTTGTTAACTATTAGTTACCTAGTCAGGGATTGCATGTCGGACATCGACGTCTTCTTGGCGATGATCGAAAACCCCACCAGGCGGAGGATCCTGGAGGCCCTCGTCCGGGAACCACACTACCCTCTTCAGCTTTCGCGAGAGCTGCAGATGAGCCAGCAGGCCATAATGAAGCATCTCAAGGTCCTCGAGGAGAACGCCCTCGTGAGGAGTTTTCCCGAGGAGAGCGACCAGGGAGGACCCACAAGACGGATCTACGTCCCGATCGCGAGGTTCAGCATCGTGGTGGACCTGGGCCCGGGGCTGTTCAATGCCGAGATCGTCTCGAAGGAGAACATCGACCCTGAGTCCGAAGCCGGGTCGTACGATCGGCCGGAGGAGGGCGGAGGGAACATCGTCGAGGAGTACTCCAGGACGAGGGAGGCCATCTCCCTCATCGACCGGGAGTTGGGGCAGATCCAGAAGAGGCGAACGGAGCTCATCGGGGGGAAGGAGAGGCTCCTGGAGGAGGCGAGGGATTTCGTCGAGAGCCGGGTCGCCGA
>DYTM01000164.1:911-3452 GCA_020725985.1 Methanomassiliicoccus sp. | reverse complement strand
ATTCGACAGCGTGGAGGGGGCCTTCACCACCACCTTCTTCTCGAACATCCCTTCACCTCTGATGCAAACGCGACAGCATGAACGGCACGACTCTGAGCCAAGCTGCGTTTGCCGTGATAAACCTTTCGAGGATTTCGCGTGTGCCAAGCGATTTGGATACGGTCGAGCGTAGAAGAACCTCGGGATTCACAAGCGCCGAGGGCGGTCGAAGGCGGGAGATGTGGTGGAAGGACGAGATCTTCTCGCGCCTGTGGTCGAGGAGTTTCCGGTACATGAACTGCTTTAAGTCTCGGCTCAATCCTACCCCTCGGCATCCATGGCCGACCTCCTGAACATCCCGGTGATCGTACTCGTCGCGGTGTTTGTCCTGATCGCGGTCAGGCAGGTCGGAAGGACGAGGCTGCATATCTGGCAGATCATGCTCTTCGGCGCCCTCGCGGTCCTGATCACCGGCCAAATCCACCCGGTCGATGCCCTTCTGGCGATCAACCTCGACGTCATGCTCTTCCTTTTCGGGATGTTCGTCGTGGGCGAGGCTTTGTACGAGAGCGGATACCTCTTCCACATCGCACATCGGGCATTCAGGAGGGCGAAGAACGCCGACCAGCTGATACTCCTCATCCTTTTCACGTTCGGCATCCTCTCCTCATTCCTGATGAACGACACCCTGGCGATCATCGGCGCCCCGCTCATCCTCCACCTCGCGACGAAGTTCCACATTTCCCCGAAGCTCCTCCTTCTCTCCCTCGCCTTCGCGGTGACGACGGGGAGCGTGATGAGCCCGATTGGGAATCCCCAGAATCTTCTGATCGCGGTCGATGGGAACATCGGCAACCCGTTCCTCACCTTCTTCTCCTACCTCCTCATCCCAACGGTCCTCAGCCTCTTCGCCTGCTACGTCGTCCTGAGGTTCTTCTTCAGGGACGAGCTCAGGAAGGTGACGCTCGACCGGGGGGAGGAAGGGGTGAGCAGGCCGAGGCTCGCGTTCGCCTGCAAGCTGTCCCTTTCCATCATCTTCGTCCTCATCGCGACGAAGGTCATTCTCAGCCTCGTAGGGGCTGGTGCAGACCTGAGGCTCACATACATCGCGCTCCTGGCGGCGGTCCCTATCCTCGTCGTCGGGGACGGAAGAATCAGGCTCCTCAGGAGCATAGACTGGCAGACTCTGATCTTCTTCGCCGCGATGTTCGTCCTCATGGCAAGCGTCTGGGAATCTGGCTTCTTCCAGTCCATCCTCGCCACCTCGAGGGTGGAGGTGACGGCGATACCGATGATCCTCGTCATCAGCGTCCTCCTGAGCCAGTTCATTTCGAATGTCCCTTTTGTCGCGCTCTACCTCCCGATGCTCGTGGAGGCCGGCGCCTCCACCGCAGGATTGATGGCCCTCGCCGCGGGAAGCACCATCGCCGGGAACCTCCTCATCCTGGGGGCGGCGAGCAACGTCATCATCATCCAGGGCGCGGAGAAGAAAGGGACGACGCTGACCTTCCTCGATTTCGCGAAGGTGGGTTTGCCCTTGACGGCCATCAACATCGCCGTCTATTGGCTGTTCCTCGCGTTCCTGTAGCCCCGAGCCCGACGAGCGCCGGGGAAGAAATAAATACGAATTATCGCTTCGTTCGGTTCGTGCCCAGGACGGAGATCGTCGGAGCTAAGGGGAAGATCGATGACCCTCAGGAATTCATCCTTGCGCTTCAAGAGATCAACGGGGGCAGCGGTCTCCCCCTGAATGCGGATCTGATCTGCGGGAGAGATCATCTTCTTTCGGCGACGGCCCACGCGTTGAGGGCGTTCGAAAGGGGCAGGAACGTCTGCTCGAGCCTGCCTATGGAAACCCTCGTCTACGCCTCCGGGGAGAGGCAGATATCGAAGGCGATGCAGAAGATGGGTGTGACATCGGGATCAGGGCGGATAGCGATAGTCTTCTTCGGCCCTGTTGACGCCGATCCGATCCTCTCCCGGCTGGGACTGGAGCGAGACGACTCGGTCCTCGATCTGTCGATCGACAAGCTCCTCCGGTTCGGAATAGCAGCGGACGAGATCGATCTCGTCCCGAGGGGGGCGATGGCGGACCTGGTCCTTGAAAGGGTGGCGTTTGTCGAGCTCATGAAGAGGTAACGCTTCCAGGGTCGTTGGACGCGGGTCCATTGGGGGATAATCAAAACAAAAGATTAATGAATTGCACACCTAATAGGCTCCCAACTCTAGAGCCATCCAGAACGTGCAGCCTAGGGGACGCCGGAGCTGAATCCAGGTGCCCGGAGATTACATCAGCCAGCTCCAACTCACAAAGCAGCTGGAGCAGAAGGCGAAGGATGCGGCCAAGAACCGCAAGGCGGCGGAGGAGAAACTAGCCGAGGCAGAGAAAACCTTCGTGACCGCGAAGGAGTTCGGGGCGCAAGCCGCCGAGGCCGAGAAGCTCCTGGTCAAGGGCGCCGATGCCTTCTCGAAGAAGGACTACAAGGCTGCCCTCGGCCTCGCCGCCCAGTGCGTCGAGGCAGCGGAAAAGGCGAAGAAGGAGAAGATCTCCTCGATGCTTGC
>DYTM01000164.1:0-901 GCA_020725985.1 Methanomassiliicoccus sp. | reverse complement strand
GATCTTCTCGCACTCGTCCAGGCGAAGGACGCAGATTCGGAGGAGGTTCTCGGCTCGATAGGCAAGGCCAAGACCCTCCTTCATGAGGCGAAGACAGCCGAGGCCTTCTCCGTCGCCACCTCTTCCTGGGACAAGGCGGAGCAGTACGTCAACAGGAGAATGGCCGAATCCTTCGGCCAGGCACAGTCCCTCATTCTTCTCGCTGAGTCGACAGGTCTGAACACTGAGAACGAGCGACGCATTCTCTCCGAGGCGAGGAAGCAGCTCGAGGAATCCCAATATGAGCCTTCGATGAAGCAGCTCAGGGTCTGCCTCGAAAAGACGAAGAGCTCCCTCAGGACCAGGATAGACACGCTCGTGAGCGACATCCTCTCACATAGGGATTCGGGGCGGGAAATGGGCGTCGACTTCTCGGCCACCGAGGAGCTGTTGGAGGGTGTGAGAAAGGGCGTTGAGGTCGAGGACTATGAGAGCGCCGTCGGGGGGCTCAGGGCCGGGGAGGCGGAGGCGCAGAACACCCTCACCGACGGCATTCAATCGTCCCTCGATCGACTGCGACAGAGGACGGAAGCCCTGAGGACACGGCATGCAGAGGTCGAGTCGCTTCAGTCGATGATCGCCGGCGGGAAGGATCTCGCGAAGGCCGGGAAGCTGAAGGAGGCCGCAGAAGCGTGGAGGACCGCAAGGGCGAGCGTGTTGAAAACGGAGGAAGAGCTTCTCCTCGCCCTCGTGTCGAAACTGCGGCGCAAATTCCTCATCGCCCGTAGTGTTTCGGTGGACGTATCGGGACCGATTCAGACTCTGGAATCGTCCAGGCAAGCGCTGAAAGACGAGGATTTCGTAAGGTCGGCCGACCTGGTCGCGGATGCGGACCGGGCGCTCGATACTGCCCTAGAAGGCT
>DYTM01000004.1 GCA_020725985.1 Methanomassiliicoccus sp. | reverse complement strand
GCAGGACGCCCTTTGGAAGACGGTCGGTACGAAGGACGCGGTCGTCATTCCGATCGGACAGGCCGCCGAGAACCTTGTCAGATACGCCGCGCTGGTCACCTCCGACGGACACGGAAATGCTGGCCGCATGGGTGGCGGGGCCGTCCTGGGCTCGAAGAAGGTGAAGGCGATCGTCCTGAAGGGGGACAAGAAGGTCCCTGTCAAGGACGCCGAGAAGTTGAAGACGCTGAAGAAGGCCGTGGCTGCGGTCATCAAGGACAACGGCTTCGCGAAGGCGAACCGTGAGGAGGGACAGGCGATGGCCGTCATCCCGAGGGAGCAGGTGAGCCTCCTGCCGATGAAGAACTTCGCCCTGGGCACCTGGCCCGAGGGGGCGAAGAAGATAGGCTCGGCCGGCGGGGACTTCAACCCCGTGCTGAAGCCGAAGCCAGACGCGTGCTCGAACTGCGTCATGGGCTGCCACAGGCGGGTTACCATCAAGGAGGGGAAGAAGTGCGACATGGACGGATACGGTCCGGAGTACGAGACCCTCGGCATGATGGGCAGCAACTGCCTCGTCGATGACCTGAAGGCGATCAACTATGCCGGCCACCTGTGCAACATGTGGTCGATGGACACGATCGAGTTCGGGGGCGTCGTCGGATTCGCCATGGAGGCGTACGAGAAGGGGCTCATCAAGAAGAAGGATCTGGGCTTCGAGCTGAAGTGGGGAGATGGAGAGGCGATGTGCAAGCTCGCCAAGCTCATCGCGATGAGATCCAACCCGACGGGGAAGCTCCTCGGAGAGGGGATCAAGGTCGCCGCAGAGAAGCTCGGCTGCCCTGAGATCGCCGTTCATGTGAGCAACGCCGTCATCCCGGCTCACGATCCGAGGGCGTTCTTCTCGATGGCCGTCAACTACGCGACCGGTCCGAGGGGACCATGCCATGTTACTGGGTTCTCGGAGGGTTCGGAGCTGGGCATACCGGTGCCGGAGTACGACCTTCCAGGCATGGACAGATTCGACGACAAGCTGAAGGGCATGGCTGCCCTTGCATGGCAAGACATCCTGCAGTTCGACAACGCACTCAGCTACTGCATATTCTATGACTTCGCCGGATACACCCACCAGAACAAGGCGGACATCATCAATGCGATTGCGGGCTGGAATGTGACGACTAAGGATCTGTTCATCGAGATCGGTGGCAGAATCAACCAGCTTTGCAGGATGTTCAACCTGAAGCACGGCCTGGACCCGAAGAGGAACGACATACTGCCCCCAAGGATGTTCGAGCCGCTGAAGGAAGGGGGCGCGGCCGGGAAGGTTCCGCCGCTCGCCAAGATGCTCAAGGAGTACTACGCCGGGAGGGGCTGGAAGGACGGAGTGCCGACCGAGGCCACCCTGAAGAAGTTCGGCTTGGACTTCGCGATACCGGACCTGAAGAAGGTCCCGCAGGGCAAGAAGTGGATCTGGGCGTAGGCTCTCGAAACCCTTTTCTTTTCCATTTCTTCTTTTCTTCTATCAAGCGCCCAGTCAGTACCCTGACTTCTTCCCGGTCATTCCTTCGATATCGATTCGGATGACGGCGGTGCGATCGAAAACCTCCGGGGCGTACTGGTGTTCCTTGTAGCCCGAGTAGTGCTCCATGATCGCATCCAAGCCCTCCTTTTTCTCGGTCGGATCCTCCACGAATGACGCCGTGCCGAAGCCGACGACGCTCAGGTAGTCCATCCCCCACTTGCACGCCTTTCCTCCCTTGCCCAGTTTGGAGTCGAGGTCGACTTCGAAAGAGACCTTGCTATTCTTGCGCAATATATCGATCTTCTTCCCCTCCTTCGCAGAGTGGAGGTAGATGCGGCCGTCGCTGTAGCCGAAGCTCATCGGCACGATGTACGGTCCGTCGCCGTCGCACATGGCGATCCTGCACACGAGCGCTCTTCGAAGTATCGAGTCGATGACCTCCCTGTCCTTGATTTCCTTTTCCGCCCTCCTCAAACCCCGTCCCTCCTTCGCAGTCACCAATCAGAATCCGGCCTTGCCGGAGATGTACGTGCAGTAGTCGTATTGTATCGGCCCAGACCTCGTCGTCTCGCAAGGGAACTCCGAGCACTCGAAGCAATAGCGGACGCCCCTCCCGAACGCGCAGGTCGCGATCTTGCAGAACTTGTTCTCTTTCGGGACACATCCCCTTTCGCCGCTCGGGCACTTACCCTGGACCATCCTAGGGCAGATTTCGCAGGCGATGCCGCAAACGCCGACCCTCATTCCCGCACTCCTCGATCTTGAAATTCATTGCGAGCAAATAACCGTTCGCATATCTTCCTGTTGGGGGGCGAAGTCACGGACGGATTCAAGTCGTCCTGGTGAGATAACGGTTGGCGGCGAGCAAAGGGAAGCCGATGAGAATCATATCCTGGAACGTCAACGGCATTCGGTCGGTTTGGAGGAAGGGATTCCTGAGGTGGTTCAAGAAGGAGGAGCCGGACATCCTCTGCCTCCAGGAGACCAAGGCAGATCTCGCCCTGATGCCGAAGGGACTGAGGAAGATGAAGGGATACATTCTGTTAGTCTCCTCGGGCGAGAAGAAGGGATACAGCGGCGTCGCCATGCTCTCGAAGACCGGGCCTATTGAAGTCAGAACGTCCTTCGGGATCGAGAGGTTCGACCGCGAGGGCAGAATCCAGATCGCTCGGTTCGAGGACTTCACCTTGTGCAACATCTACTTCCCCAACGGCAAGGCATCCAGAGAGCGTCTTCAGTTCAAGCTCGACTTCTACGAAGCGTTCCTCGAGGTGGCCAGGGGAATGAAGAATTCGGGGGAGAAGGTCATCGTGTGCGGGGACGTGAACACCGCACACAAGGAGATCGACCTCGCCCGGCCCAAGGAGAATGCGAGGATCTCCGGCTTCCTTCCAGAGGAGAGGGCGTGGATCGACAGGTTCGTGTCGGGCGGATTCGTCGACACCTTCAGGGTCTTCGATCAGTCCTCGGGCAGGTACACTTGGTGGGACATGAAGACGAGGGCGAGGGAGAGGAACGTCGGCTGGAGGATCGACTACTTCTTCGTCACCGAGAACCTCCTTCCCCGGCTCCAGAACGCCTTCATTCGGCAGGAGGTGGAAGGATCGGACCATTGTCCGGTGGGGATTGATTTGCGGGACTTGTGAATGAGGCAGGAGCCAGAATGTTGTTTGGACCTCAGGATTCCTGTTGTCCCGGGCGTCGTCATTCTGAATCGGGACGGTGGGGGCATCCTGTGGAGCAAGTGCAGACTCTCGGAATTGACATATCCATCGGCCGACGGTTTGACCCTCTCTTCGATCCTCCTCGTTTGGGTAGCTAAGAATCGGATGGTGTTCTCATTGTCGTCGGGGGCGAGGGTGGAGGAGCATCCCGTGCCTCTATCATTCGCTGTCCTGGTATGGTGAGGGTGTCGGTTCCCCCGTCCTCGCCGTGGGGAAAGGATTATCTTCATGCAAGTGTGTACTTGCATTCATGGAGCAGGGCGGGGCGGGGACCGAGCACCAGGCGACTTCGACGAGGGACCGGCTTCTTGGTGCGGCCTTGGAGGCCTTCGGCAAGAAGGGCTTCAACGGCGCCACGACCAAGGAGATCGCAAGGGAAGCAGGGGTTAACGAGGTGACGCTCTTCAGGTACTTCGGCTCGAAGAAGGCACTCTTCGGTGCGGTCATCGAGGAGAGATCCCCCCTCACCCAGATCAAGAGGGCGATCTCAATCGATACCGCCGCCTCGATCGACGATATCCTGATTCACAACCTCCATGCTGTCCTCGAGGCCCTCCGGGCAAACAAACACCTCTACATGGTCCTCCTCGGGGATGCCTGGAGAATCCCGGAGACCAGGGCGATGATCGGCGATCTGGCAATTCGAAGGGGAATGTCTGCCGTGTCCGAGTTCATCAAAGTCCAGATGGATGCCGGAAAACTCCGTACGATGGATCCGACCGTCGCTGGGAGGGCGATCATGGGAATGATTCAGATATACTTCCTCATGGACGAGCTGCTCGAGGGGAAGGAGATCGATCCTGCTGAAGACGAGAGGATAATCAATGGCTTCGTTTCAGTCTTCCTCGACGGGATGCGGCCAAGAGGAGGCGAATGAATATGGCTGCAGCCGAAGAGGAGTTCGCCATACTGACCAAGGATCTCAGGAAGGAGTACGACGGCCTCGTCGCCGTCTCCGATCTCGGGTTGCGGATCAGGAAGGGGACGCTCTACGGGATGATCGGCCCGAACGGCTCTGGGAAGACGACAACGATCAAGATGCTCGTCGGCCTTCTCAGGCCCACCTCGGGAGAGGCCTTCCTCATGGGTGAGAAGGTACCGGCGGTTCGCAATATTGACCGGATCGGCTACATGCCCCAGGAGATGGGGATCTACACCGATCTGTCCGTTCACGAGAACCTTGAGCTATTCAGCGACATGTATTCGATCGGGAAGGGGGATTTCAGGAGGAGGGAGGCCGAGCTCCTCGGGATGATCGACCTGGAGGAGAGAAAGGGGAGCCTGGTCTCTCACCTGAGCGGAGGAATGAGGCACAGGGTTTCCCTCGCCTGCGCCTTGGTGCACGATCCGGACCTCATCTTCCTGGACGAGCCGACGGTGGGGGTGGATCCGGAGTTGAGGGTCGGGTTCTGGGATCACTTCCGGGAGCTGAGGCGCCGCGGCAAGACGATCGTTCTCACCACTCACTACATGGACGAAGCAGTGAGGTGCGACGTGGTGGGGATGATGAGGCAGGGGGAACTGATCGCGGAAGGCACGCCGTCAGAGCTGATGACAGTCACTGGCGCGGGCAACCTCGAGGACGCGTTTCTATCGTACGCCGGGAGGGCGAGAGCGTGAGGATCGGAAGGGTTCTCGCCGTCGCGCGGAAGGTGCTTCGATCCCTCAAGCACGACCGCCGGCTTCCTAGTATTGATGCCGCTCTTCATGATTGCGATATTCGGATACACGTTCGGCGGGGATCTGAGGGAGGTGTCCGTATTCATCGTCAACCTTGATGGGGAAGGGGCCAACGGCTCCATCTCCGCCTCGATCATCGAGGACCTCGCGACAAGGGACACGCTGGCGATCGTCTCGCTGATCGGTCCAGAGAACGCATCATCGTCGGAGGTTGCGAGCGCGATATCGAAGGTCGAGAAGGGCGAGATCTGGGCCGCCATTGTGTTCGGGGAGGACTTCACCGAGAGTGCTCTGGAGGCGCTTGGCAATATGCGGCAGGGCATGCCTGCGATTCCGAGCGAGATCGTCGTCCATGTCGATTCCTCGAACCCCAACGTGGCGCAGGCGGTGGTCGGGGAACTGCAGATCTCGCTTCAGAAGACGCTCGTTTCGGAGTACGGCCTCATTCCTCCGATTGTCATCGACGAGAACAGAGTATATGGCGAGGGCGCGGAGTTCATCGACTTCTTCGCCCCCGGGGTCATGGGGCTTGCGGCGATGATGGTCACCTTCATGCTATCGATTGTCTCATTCGTCCATGAGCGCTCGTACGGGACCCTGGACAGGCTCCTCACAACGCCGGTCACAGAGGGGGAGATCGTCGGCGGGTACGCTCTCGCATTGGGCTTCATCGCCTTCATACAGTCCTGCGTCATCCTTGTCACGGCGATCGTGGCGTTCAATATCCAGATCGTCGGGAATGTCCTGCTCGCCCTGTTCACGATATTCCTGCTCGGCATCGGGAGCCAAGGGCTAGGCTTCCTGCTGTCCTCGAACGCCAAGACCGAGTTCCAAGCGGTGCAGTTCATGCCGATCGTTCTCTTCCCCTCGATACTGCTCGCCGGCGTATTCTGGCCGATCGAGGCGATCCCGGATTTCCTCAGGCCGGTATCGTACTTCATCCCCCTGACCTACGCGGTCGAGGGCTGCAGGTCCGTCATGATCAGGGGATGGGGGATCGAGGAAGTGTGGCCCCAGCTT
The DNA here is from genome assembly GCA_020725985.1 of Methanomassiliicoccus sp. GTDB lineage: Archaea > Thermoplasmatota > Thermoplasmata > Methanomassiliicoccales > JACIVX01 > DYTM01. Next base: position 11,603 of record DYTM01000004.1, on the reverse strand, counting down.
CTCGTCCTTGCAGCGTTCGCCGCGGCGATGCTGCTCCTGAGCACCTACAGCTTGAAGAAGCGGAGATGACGTTATCGGACAGTGTCTCTTCCGAGGAGGCGAGAATGGAGACCCGTGGCAAAGGCCCCTGGTTCTCCACCGCTCCGTCGGTGTGAAAGGATAAGGAGAGTCATCGCCAGTGAGACTCTCGCTGCGGAACGCCAAAACATCGGAGCTTGATCGGGAGGTAGCGGTCGGGGAGCGAAAGGAATCGAGGCCGCCGGCGAGTGGAGGCGAGAAGATCCAGAGTTCTGAGGAGCACGCCAACGGCGGGCTGCGTCTGGCTCCGAGGCTCGGTCTGATCGATGCGACGGCGATCAACATCGGCGCAATAATAGGAGCCGGGGTATTCGTCGTCACCGGCATCGCAACAGGTTTCGCCGGCTCGGCCCTGTTGGTATCGATTCTTCTGGGCTCAGTCGTCTCGATCTTCACCGCGCTGAGCTTCATCGAGCTGACGGAATGGCTGCCGACCGAGGGGGGAGTCTATGAGTTTGCATACCAGCTCGTCTCCCCCATGGCGGGGTTCCTGACAGGGTGGATGTGGGTCATCTCTAATCTTTTCGCAAGGGCCGCGGTCTCCCTCGGATTCGCTTACTACCTTGCCGCCTTCCTGCCGGGCCTTCCGACCAAAGCGGTCGCAGTGGCACTCACCGTCTGCTTCACCGCGCTCAACTACTACGGCGCGAGACAGACATCTCTCACGAACAACATCATCGTCTTCTCGAAGGTGGTCATACTCGCGATCTTCGTCCTTTTCGGTCTCTCCTTCGTTGATCTGGGACACTTTGAGCCATTCGAGCCCCTGAACACCGGCGTTCTCCTCGGGGCGTACTACATCTTCTTCGCCTTCGGAGGGTTCGCACGCGTTACTGTGATCTCAGAGGAAATCAAAGATCCAAGGAAGACGATTCCGAGGGCGATTCTTCTCTCGCTGGCGATCACGACGGTCATCTACTTGCTGGTGGCCTTCGTCGCCGTCGGCGTGGCCGGGGTCCCCGTGCTCTCCGGGTCGAGTTCCCCTTTGAAAGATGCCATGGCAGTGACTGGGAACAACCTCGCCATCTATCTCATTTCCATCGGCGGGCTCCTCGCCACCTCGAGCGTTCTCCTCACCTCGATCATGGGAGTATCTCGTGTTGTCTTTGCAATGGGAAGGAGAAGGGACCTCCCTCGAGTCCTGAGCAGAGTAGATCCAAGGCGCAACACCCCTCCCTACTCGATTGTCCTGACAGGCGTCCTCATCTGCGCGTTCGTCCTCCTCGTCGATCTCGAGGGCGTGATCGCTGTCAGCACCTTCTCTCAGATATTCTACTACACTGTGGCGAACGCGTCCGCCGCGAGGCTCAAACCGGAGGCCAGAGCCTATCCGGTAGTCATTTCGCTGATCGGCATCGTAAGCTGTCTGGGATTGATGGTCGCCGTCCTCTTCCTATCCATCCAGGCAGTGTACCTTGGCCTCGCTGGAATCGCCCTTGGATTTGCCCTCTACCTGTTGAAGAAGCGGTTGGTGCAGTGGCGCCACCGCCCTGCCTAGGGAATGGTGCGAGTGGTCGGACGCTGATGGAACCGTCATCTTTCCGACTCCGAGACCCAGTATCACCCTGAAGCCCGGTTCTCCGATTCATCTCCTGTCGGTCTCATCCAAATGGGGTCTTCCCTCCTCGACCGCCCATGCGTGCTCGGTCCGTTTAATGCGGTGGATTGCCCACTTCAGCCTGCGCAGAGGATACCCGAGGAACCTCTCCCCTTGCTCATAAGTTCGTCTGAGAACTGCATCCCTTGACAGCATCGCGTCCTTCAGTGCTCTCAGCTCCTTCTTTGGCGAGAAGAAAGCGTAGATGGGTATTCCGACAAGAATGAGGAGGATCGATACCAGGATGAGATCAACTCGAACTAGTGACATCAGCGCGATCGAGAAGACGATGCCGGTGATGGGGATGATAATCCTGCCTCTGAATCTGGAGGACTTCTCCTTGAACTTCCTTCCGAGAATCAGTGCGGATACGCAAGTCATAAGGTAAGTGAGTGCGAGAAGGAAGACCGATGCGTTGATCAACTGGGTCAATCCTCCGAGGATGCTGGCGACGAAGGCTGTCGAGCATATGATGGCAATGGTCACATAAGGCGTGCCGAATCTCCTGTGGAGCTTGGTGAACGCTCGGGGCATGAGACCATCCGCGGCCATGGCGTACGCCAGTCTCGACGTGCCTAGGGTGCCAGACTCGTCCGCTCCAAGAATTGAGACAAGCGCGCCAATCCCGATGATGACAGCGGCGAGCGTGTCGGGTGCACCGAAATCCCCGAACGCGATGGAGGCCGTGTCAAGAAGGGGGGTCGGGGAGGAGATGAGGATGCTCCTTTCAACCGTGGCGATGATGACGAAGTTCGTCAGCATGTAGAAGACGATGACCAATGTCATCCCGATCGCAATGGCCTTCGGAATCGTCCTTTCCGGCCTTTCTATCTCATCTGCCGGTAGGGTGGAAAGCTCAAATCCGGCATAGGCCCAGAAGATGAGGACGAACGCCTGCCCGAAGTCCTGCAGGTCGCCAGTGACGAACGGCTGGAAGTTGGAGGAGGCAGGGCCCGGGGCGACTATAAGGTGAAGGAGACCGACGATGATGAGGAGCAGGAGGGGCCCAAGCTTCGCGATCGTCAACGCATCGTTGAATCTTCCAGCCGCCTTGATACCGATGATATTGGTCATCATGACTATGAGAATGAAGAAAGCCTTCAGCAGGTTCTGCGATATCTCGTCCGGCATCGGGAGAAGGGACGTGGCGTACTGCGCGAAAGCCACCGGAAAGACAGCCAGGGAGAACCACTCCGCGAGCAAGAGGCTCCAGCCCGCGATGAAGCCGCCGAAAGCATTGGATGCCTTGTGCACGTAGGCATACGGGCCGCCGATGCTCGGCATCAGCGTCGCGCAGAGCGAGAAGGATAAGGCGATGACGATCGCGACCACTCCGGCAAAAAGCCAGACTACGAGCGAAGAGGGCCCTACGAGCTTCATCCCGATCGCAGCGGCGACGTAGATGTCAGCCCCGATGATTGATCCCACTACCAGATTCGATAGGTCGAAGGTGTTGAGCTTCCTTCGGAGGACCACCTTCTTGCCGCTGCGGACGCCCGATCCCCCAATCAGGTTCAATGTCAACAGGGAGGATATCTGAGATTTGGCGGTATATTGAATGTCGCATCGTCGAGGCAAGCAGAATTCCCTCGAGTTCTGAATGCGGTTTCGGGCTCCTTCAGATGCGATCTGCTACGATTTGCCAATCAGCACCTTCAGGTTCCTCGGGAAGATCGTCAGGTCCAGACCTGAGCGTGCCAGCTTCTTCTCGATTCCTTTCGCTCTGCCATCACCGTAGACACCGCTCAGCAAGTACTCTGTCTCTTCCTCCGAGAAGGTCTCGCCCTCCTCGGACCAATCGATCACGTCCCTGTCGTACGGGCAGACGCGCTGGCAGTGCATACATCCGACGATCGCGTTGTGCGAATCCGCGCCGACCCAGTCTGGGAATTCACGATCCGCCGGCAGCTCGTTGAGAAAGGTCAGACATCTCTCAGCCTTGATCAGGAATCGGTCCTCGGTGATTGCGCTGACTGGACACGCCTTGAGGCAGGCCCTGCATTTCTCGCACCGCGGCAGTGCCCTGCTCTCCTGCCATTGATCTTCCTTCAGGTCCTGGTCGGCGAAGAAGGCCGTCAAACGGTGGAAGCTTCCGTATTTCGGAATGTAGGTGATGTTGTTCCGGCCGTAGGCAACGAGGCCGGTCCGCGCCGCCATCGTCTTGTACGGGAATAACGCCTTGACGAAGTTGCACTCGACCCCATCAACGCTTCCTTCTAGGATGGCCTTGACTTTCTCGTCAATCCGAGCGGCGTTTGCGTAAGTGGGTGGAACCACGGCGCGAATGGGGTCGCCTTTCCAGGTGAAGGTGAGGTTGATCTTCGGCTGGGGCACAGCCACGATGACGATGGATTTGGCCTCGGGCATGCTCTCGGGCGGCGCGTAGGTGTATCGCGGGAAGTACAGCTCGTGGACGGACTGGCTCAGCTGGCCGGATTCCCGGAGGATCTCAATGTACGTCCCCACCTCGCGGAGGCGGTCGATTGACGCGATCCTTCCCCGCATCCCTTCCCTCTCCAATCCTTCAATGATTTTATGGGAAATCATGCCTGCCCCTCACACGGTATGGTCCGCCATGGGATTCATCCTTTCGCCGCCGTACGGCGGCACAGGCCCACCGGGGCAGTATTCATGGACTGCCCAGATGGCATGCTTCACCGAACAAGCATTGAGTCTCATCGGGAAGTCGTGGCATTTGCGCAGTTTCCTCTGTCGTATTCCTCGTGAGCGTCCATAGTGCATTGCGGATGCGCGGACGGCATTCGGGAGCCCGTGGGTCATATTCCCGGCGTTGTCTCAAATAGCGGTCAAGGAGGGGACGCTCATCTTGCTGTCTGTGTTGAGTCTCGGTGACTTCATTCATCGGCGGAAAGAAAGAAATCCGGAATTCACGATATGAACTAGATGTGACCTCGGTGGTTTCTTTCCCCCGGAAGGTACTCGTCGCCGCCTTCCTGCTCATCAGCGCGGTTTCCTTCGTCATTCTGTTGACAGGCGATTTGCTGGAGGTTGTGGTCGTCTGGTACTTGATCGGCGCGCCGATGCTCCTATTCGTCATATGGGAGCTATTCGCTCAATTGTGGCTCCTCAGGAGGAACCTGGCGATTCTGATGCTCATCGCATCGATCGCTCTCACGATTGGGACCTACCGTCCGTTGTCCTCCTTCTCCATTGTGCAGCCGGCCGAGGTGGAGATCTTCGTTACCGCCTCATGGATCTCAGTCATTCTGGTTCTCGAGTGCACTGCCATCATCATCTTCCGCTCCTCGGTGCCGAGGAGTGCTCTTTACATCTCAGCCCTCATATTGTCCATCTCTCTCATATTGTCGCTTGATGATACGCGTTGGGCGTTTGTCGTGGGATTACCCCCGACGCTGGCACTTCTCTGGCAGGCGGGTCTCGGTGACGGCGCACATACGGGCTTCACTACCTCCGTCAAGAGACCGATGGCACGATGGGTGCTCCTCTCGATCCTGGTTTCCACGATCATGCCGTTCTTCATTCTGCTGATGTATGTGTTGCTTGGCCGGGCCGGCTTCACCTGAGAGATGTGTCTTGTGCACATCTCACCTCGCAACAGACACCTTTCCAGCAGGGCAACAACCAACATCCTGGCCAGGATCCTCGCCGAGGGAGACCTCTCGGTCAAAACCTGTCTAGCATTCCCATTGACGCGAGATCCGTCTCAGCACCCTGAGGGCTGTCAGCGTGATCCACTTGCTCGGCCCCCCCTCCTTCTCGAGATTCGCCAACATCCGGCCCGTGTTGCCTCTTTCAAGAACCCATCTGAAGTCCGGCCTCATCTTGCCAAGTAGGACGTCGAGCGCGTCAGTGAGCCGCTCGTCCTCAGTGAAGCCAAGCTTCGTGACAACGTCAAGGCCCCGAAGGATGTTGTGTCCCGCGAACCACGGGAATCTCAGTGTTTTCCAATCCTCGTTGATGACCGCGTAGCCGTGATGATCTGCCTTGAACAGGCGGTGCATCAGCATGAACTCCACGCCGCGATCGATTGCGTTCTCAACGGACCTCGTGATCGCCTCTGGCTTGAGCTCGCTGAATCCCTCGAGAACGCATATGGTTCCGTGGAAGCACGCATGCTTGTCTCTGAAATGCGCTCGCCAATACGGGCACTTCCACCCCCCGTCCTCGTTCTGAACCTCCACCAGCCATCGGACTGCGCGCTTCACTCGGGAGTCGTCCCCATAGCTCAGCCTCGCGAGCGCACTGATCATGTTGCCAGTCAGACAAGAGATCTCCTGTTCTCGAACGAGTCCGGCAGACCATTCCTCGAATGGGGGCATGATCTTCCCCTTTCTTAGATGGCTCTCGTATCTTGCCCTATGTTGCTCCATCGTCTCTGCGGAGAAGGCCCCGCTCCTTTGCTGGAATCTGAATATGTGTTCGATTCCACGCTTGATTCTCTCATCGGATCCGTCCGCGTGCAGAAGGCCGAGAACGATCATCTGCCAGTATGAGGCCTTGTATTTCGGAGAATATGGACTGTTCAGGTTGCCCCAGTGGCCGTCGCCTGCCTGTTTCGAGAGGATCCTGCTCACGACGGATGAAGAGCGGATCGCGTCCCTTGCTAACCTGAGTCTAGGATCACCTTCTCTGACGCAAAGGACATCTCGCAGAGTCAGGAACCTGATTGATGGATTCGAATCCTCCATCAGCCATTCGATTGGGGCATGGCTCAGAATCCGTTCGATCGCGGGTCTGTCCATCACGGAACGTGCATTGGATTCTATCGAGAAATATGTTGTAGGGGGACTCCAAAGGTCCAATTGCATTGTGTCGATGCTCTGAAGCCTTGCAGGTTTCCGGTCGTTTTGAGATGCTGCTGCGAACATTGCGGAATCCCAGATGTGTTGACTGAGTTCCGGTCAATAGAGTGGTGATGTGGAGCAAGTTGGGTTTCCCTCTTCTTCATCCAGTATGTCGCAATTAGTTTCGACAGCGTCGCTTCGTGCATTCAGTGTCTGTCAAAACCCCTTCTACCCTCATCTTTTAGTGCGTACGGACAATCCGCTATCAAGTTGGGGGTACAATCAGGAAGTGCGGACGTCGGGTCATGTACTCGGAGTGAGCGAGACGTCCTCCTTCCCGTTCCAGCCAATAGGAATCTACTGGATCTGGACCCTTTCTCCTCCGCCCAACTCCGACTAGACCATGCGGCTGAGAGTATCTCTTGCGAAAGCTCGAGCCCTCATGAGTCTTGCTTCATCTGGTTGACCCGTGCTGTGATGATTCTTTGCAAAAAACCGAATCTTCTCGTTGGTTGACATTCTCATAATCAGCTCCACACCCTTGGCTAGCTGACCCTGGCAATCGAAGAACCCGACGAGGTTCGCACCTGCAGCCGCCTCCTTGAACTTCGCCATCCATCCCGCAAGCTCGGGTACACCCTCGGGAGCGCAATGCGTCACGAACAGTGCGACCTTCCTGCCGTCCCTGCAATGTTTCGCCATGTACTCCTTCGTCTTCTTGTCTGGACCGTACTGATGTGTCGGGAAGCCGAGGAACGTGAGATCATAGGCCCCGATGTCCGCCACTTCCCGAATCGGCTTGATCTCCTTCTCACAGGGTATCTCATCGTATATGGCCTCGGCGACCTTCTTGGTGTTGCCAGTCGACGACATGTATGCGACAAGCACTTTCATTCTGCCCCCCCCTCCCATTATTCTTATTCGGGCAGGCTCGCTTAAAGCTTCTCATAGACGACCATCTTGATACTCGGCACCATCCCGTCTGTCGTGGGAATCGTCCGACCTCGGAAGAATGAGATCTGGACCATACATCCTCTATTGCCTCTTCAATTCAGAAGAAACCTGGTCATATCTGAAAGGGCATCTAGGAGAGGGTATGGATTGTGAATGCTTACTAGTCCAGATTTCGTAGGATTTCATTCGGGAAACGCTATGACCGTCATAATGGTTGGAACGCGGATAGTGAAATCAGGACAGAGGGGAAGACATGCGGAACTGTGGAGAAGGTTCCTGGAATATGTTGAAGGGAATCCCGAGCTTCTCGCGGAGATCAGATCATTGAAGCTGTATATCCAAACCAATGGAAGTCCATCAGGTGCAATCGTGGAAGTAGTCGAGTTCGATAGTCTGGCCGGCAAGGAGGCGCTGGACAAGAGATTGTCAAGGGATGCTGAATGCATGAAGTTCCATGATGAGCTTCAACTACTCAAGGACCAAGCCACCGTCACAATGTACGCATGGGAACAGTATCTATGAGGTCCGTGGCCAAGAGATTCCAACCTAACTTTGACGGGGTCCCCATCTGTCTTCAGAACCGTCCCACCTATCATCGATTTGGAGAACAGTGGGCCCGGTCGGATTTGAACCGACGACCATCTGGTTTCTCAGAATGGATCCTATGAGCCAGACGCTCCGCCGAACTAAGCTACGGGCCCCTTGCTAGCAGGTTCTGGTTATTGTCAGGCCTATTATAAAGGTGTTGTTCGCATCCGTTGTGTCTGAGTCCCCCGGTTGGCAGTGGGTGTGGGAAGCGACAACGCATTATAGGATTGTCTCGAATCATTATCACGCAAGGAGCGGAGACAACGCATGGCGAGGAAGAGAGTCCCCCCAGGGCAGAAGGCGACGAAGGAGTTCCCTGTCCTTCATCACGACGGCGTGCCGAGAATTGGCATCGCCAAGTGGGATCTGGTTGTGGAGGGCGCGGTCAGGAACAAGCTCAAGTTCACCTGGGAGGAGTTCCTTCTTCTTCCCTCCGCGATCGTCGTGAGCGACTTCCACTGCGTCACCGGGTGGAGCAGGCTGGACAATAAATGGGAGGGGGTCAGGTTTTCGACCATCGCCGAAATGGCTCAGCCGAATCCGGGAGCGGTGAGCATCTTCATGACCGCCGAGGAAGGACATACAACGAGCGTCCTCCTGAAGGACATGATGGACGAGGATGTCCTGTTGGCCTACAAGTTCGATGACAAACCCTTGGAGGCGGAGCACGGAGGCCCTTTGAGACTGGTCGTGCCGAAGAAGTACGCTTACAAGGCGGTGAAGTGGATCAGGAAGATCACATTCTTGACTGATCATCAGCTTGGTTATTGGGAGCTGAGGGGCTACAGTGACGGCGCGGACCCGTGGAAGGAAGAAAGGTATAGTAGGTGAACGCCCCTTTCACCACTCAGGTGCTGGATGGTCGCTCACTATGGACAAGATCGAGAAGGATCTGAAGAAGCTGTGCTCGAGGGCAAGGGAGTACGGAGCTTCGGCCGCAGTCCCGATTCCTGCGTCTGAGGTTGTCGTGGACCCGAGGGTCCTCCTCAAGTGTATGGTGCCGATCTGCGCCGGCTACGGCGTCAACCTCATGTGTCCCCCCAACGTCATGAGTCCGGACGAGTTCTCCGAGGTGCTCGCCCTCTACCACAACGCGATATTGATCCAATTCCCGATCTCCGTCGATGAGAATTTCATGAAGACCGTCGCCGAGGACGAGCCACTCTCCAAGACGAGGAGGAAGAAAGCCTATCGCGACCCGTTGGTGAAGAGCGATCGGGAATTCGTTGAGATACTGTGCAGGCTGGAAAAGGATGCGCTCGAGCTCGGATACAGGTTCGCCACCGGCTTGTCGGCAGGCACGTGCAGGCTCTGCGACGAGTGCGTCGGCCAGGAGTCTGGCGAGCCGTGCAGGCAGCCGTTCAGGGCCCGGCCCTCGATGGAGGCGGTCGGAATCGACGTCGTGAAGACGGCCGAGAGGGCAGGAATTTCATTCGAGTTCCCGGCAAAGAGGGATCCGGTCTGGGTGGGCCTTCTGCTCGTTGACTGATCGAGAACTTCGGCGTTATTTGATGAGCGAAGACCCGCATGCTCTGCAGAGAGTGTCGTAGAATGTCACTCTTCTTCCGCACGACATGCAGCGCCATCTCCTGTCCTGATCCTGGAGCCATTTGTCGATTCCTTCACCCTCGATTGCCTTCATGTTCTCAAACACTGGCTCGTGATGCGGCCGGGACATCCGGAATCGAAGAATGAGGGGGCATGGGAACTCAGGGCACTCGTGGCAGAAGTCCACGCCCCTCTCGGAAGCGCAGCGCTTGATGTCGCATCTCCGGCACCAGTACATGACCACTTCCGACCTGCAGCCTTCGCATCTGACCTCTTCAACGGGGATGCGGTCCTCCTCCGCCTCCTTCTTCAGGAACTCGACGTCCCCCTCCTCCCACGCTCGAAAGACCTCGCAATTCCCGCAGTAGAGGCCGCAGTATCCCGCGAGCCTCCTTTCTCCCCTCCCGATCAATCCGCTCCCTTCTATCATGTTCGTCGAAAGGAAGAGCTCTCGTGCATCATTTGAGTTGCGAAAATGAGCGCCGTCGAGCGGGATCGAACCGCTGACCTTGTGGTTTCTCTTCCCCTCGAGGGATTAACAGCCACACGCTCTACCTGCTGAGCTACGACGGCCTGATTGGAACAGCATGCAAAACATCCGTCCTCTATTAATCCTTTGCTCTTGGACGTGTTCAATTGAGGGAATCCCGGAGCTCCTTGACGGTCATGCTCATCGAGTCCAGAGTCTCCTTCAGGTGGTCGAGGAAAGGCTGCAGCCTGTCCGTCGTCACAGCCCCCTCGGGGGAAGGCTGTATGAGCCCCTCCTGCTCTAGAATCCGGAGAGAGTAGCGCACCTTGTGCTGCGGGCAAGTGAGAAGCTCAGAGAGCCTGATGATCCCGATCGGCTCGTGATCCATGATCGCTTTGAGCATCGCCACGTGCCTCTCCAGGAGATCGATCTCGCTCTCGATCTTGCTTGTGAGAACGCTCCTTCCTTTCATGGTCCCCTCCTGTGAGACGTGATAACATTTGAAATATTTGATGATATCCATGTCGATTTCATCACCCTGACTCTCTGATAACCGAGGGGGAGCAGTTAAATAAAGACTGGTTCAATCCCTCGATAGGATGCGAGCGATCGTCATTGAAAACCTTACGAAGGAGTACGGCGGGCTGAGAGCTCTCGACCTCGTCTCATTCGATGTGAGCGAAGGCTCATTCCTCGGCTGCTTCGGTCCGAACGGCGCGGGGAAATCGACGCTCCTCAAGATACTCACCGGCCAAATTCCGGCCACTTCTGGAAAGGCGGAGGTGCTCGGCCTCGACTGCAGGACCAAGGGGACGGAGATCAAGAGGGCCGTCGGGATCGTTCCGGAGGTGGAGAGCCCTCCGAGTTACCTCACCGCGAGCGAGTTCCTCTACTTCGTCGGCAAGGTGAGGAAGGTGGACGATTTGGAGAGGAAGATTGAGCGGTGGCTGGAGTTCTTCGACCTTACTGACTTCGCCAGGACGCTCTGCAAAGACCTGTCGAAGGGGATGCGGCAGAAGATCATGCTCTCCGCCGCCTTCATCCACGACCCCCGCCTCCTCTTCCTGGACGAGCCATTCATCAACCTCGATCCGCTGTACCAGAGGAAGGTGAGGGAGTACCTTCTCGAGCTGAGGGACGAAGGGAGAACGGTCTTCATGTGCTCCCATATCCTGGAGATCGCGCAGCGCCTGTGCGAGGAGGTCATCATCCTCAACCGGGGGAGGGTGGTGGCGAGGGAGAGCATCGCCTCGCTCAGATCGAAGGGCGAGGACCTCGAAACCCTTTTCCTCCGGCTGGTCGGAGGGAACAATGCCTCTCCTCCTTAGGATGATGCTGAGGGAGGAGTACAGGATGCACGTCACCTACTCCTCCAGGACGATCTTCACCGCCCTTCCTTTGTTCATCTGCCTCGTCTCGTTCGCCGTCGGCATCTCCCTGCCGAATCTGCAGCGGAGCGTCACGATCGAGGAGCTCCTCTCCCTCACGCATGTCGGTGTCTTCCTCTACGGCCTGAGCGTCGGGGCTTTTGGATTTCTTGGGAGAACTTATGTCGAAAGGAGGTACGGAAAGAACAACTTCCTCATCGCCACCCCGACGATCC
>DYTM01000163.1 GCA_020725985.1 Methanomassiliicoccus sp. | reverse complement strand
CGGATCCGTTTCCTTCACGGCCATCCTGTCGACATCGACGATGAAGACGCTGTGGATCCTGGCGTTGAGGATCTCCTCCCTGGTGACGGGCGGATTCGAGTAGTACATGTCGCAGTACGCCTTGATGGCTTTGATCTCCTCCTCGGTCCTCGAACGTGGAGGTCTCACCAGACACTCCGGGATCGGGAGGATGTAGTGAGGAGGAGAGCCAAGAACGAACTTGTCGCAGTAGTTGCTGTACCGCGCGATCTTGCTGGCCACCCTCGCGCTGATGTAGTCAGATGGGTCGAGAGCGTGTGCCGGCGGGACGTATCCTGTCTCGATCTCCACAATCATCGTGCCCATTCCCTTCCTCGCGCAGATGTCGCATGTGAGCTTGCCCTCAACCGTGCACTCCAGGTCGACCTCGTATCCTCTCAATATGAGGCTCTTCGCCACCACGAGCTCGAGGACCGAGTGATTGATCTTCAGCATGTTCTGGTCCCTGAGCTCCTTCAACCGCTTTGCCAGAGAGATGACCCGCTCCCGGGCCGGCGGGTCCACGCCCTCTTCCAAACGGTATATGAGAGTGTCGAGATCCTTCTCGAAATCGTTCAGAATACCACCAGCTTGCGGAAGCTGGACCAGCGTGATCGGAGCCCAAGTATCTTCGCATCAGCAGGAGTGTTGCGAGCGACCGATCCGATCATTTCGTCTGCCTGCTGACGATGAGTGTCAGTGTCGATCTTATTCCCGGAATCCTTCTGATTCTCTGAGTGATCAGGGTCTCCAGGATCTCCATGGTGTCGGCGTGGATCTTGATCACGATGTCGTACACCCCGTACACCATGTACACCTCCTCGATCTCCTTGAGGTCGGCCAACAGCTCCACTATCTTCGTCTCCGTTCCCACTTCCGAGTTCGCGAGTATGATTGCCTTCGGCATCTGATATCGGAATCTGATTGACTTACGTCGGCTATGAAGTTTGCCGTCAATTCGGAGGAGCCCAAAATGTTGAAATATCCCTGAAGTGGAATACTTCAAAGGCATCGGTCCGAACAGAATGCGAAGTGGCGATTGGCTCGGTGCTGCAGATATCTGTCGACGCTTCGAGAGCAAGGGGGTAGTGATTTGAGCGGGAAGGTGGAGGATCCTAAGGAAGGACTGAGGGAGATCATTGAAGCTCTCAAGGCAGGGAAGAAGCCCGACGAGCTCAAGGAGAAGTTCAGGAAGATACTGGGAGAGGTCGAGTCGGGAGAGCTGTCGATGATCGAGGACAGCCTCGTTAAGGAGGGAATTCCGATCGTGGATGTGGAGAGGTTGTGCGATGTCCACATGGCCGTCTCCAGGGAATCGGTCGAGCGGGAAAAGGCATACCTCTCTGCGGGTCACCCCATCCACATTCTCCTCGAGGAGCACAAGTTCGTAAGGGATGTGGCGGAAGAGATCGGCCGCCTCCTACCTGCGTTTCGAAATGCCAACTCGGCAGCAGAGGCATCGGATGTCCTGAGGAGACTGGGAGAGCTGCTGGGGCACATGAAGGAGTATGACAAGCACAAGGTGAGGGAGGAGAACGCGCTCTTCCCCTTCATCGAGAAGCACGGGGTGACCCAGCCTCCTGCCGTCATGTGGTCCGAGCATGATGTTCAAAGGAAACATATCAAGGAGGCTGCGGCGGCATTGAAGAAGGAGGAGTTGGCCAAGGTGAAGGAGAAGGCCATGCCGAATCTGCAGGCACTGGTGGAGCTCGTCCCCAATCACTTCTACAAGGAGGAGAACATCCTGTTCCCGACCGCTTTGAGACTCATCTCGGTGGAGGAGTGGCGAGAGATCAAGGACTCCATGGACGATCTGGGATACTGCTACTTCACGCCTGCGGAGGCGATCGGCCCGATGAGGGAGTCAAGGAAGGAGGCGACGAGGAAGGGAATCGAGGTTCTCCTCGACACCGGTTCGTTCGCGGTGAAGCAGCTCGAGGCGGTCCTGAACTCCCTGCCTGTCGACATCACCTTCGTCGACAGCGAGGACACCGTGCGATACTTCAATCAAGCTCCGGACAGGATATTCCCGAGGACGAAGGCCATCATTGGCCGGAAAGTGCAGAAGTGCCACCCGGCGAAGAGCGTGGACGTGGTCGAGCGGATCCTGAGCGACTTCAGGAGCGGGGCGAGGAGTTCCGCAGCCTTCTGGCTCCGTCTCGGAGAGAAGTACGTCCGCATTCAGTACTTCGCTTTGCGGGGAAAGGAGGGGGAGTACCTCGGCTGCCTTGAGGTGTCGCAGGACATCGCCCCGATTCAGAGGATTCAGGGTGAGAAGAGGCTGCTCGACTAGATCGACGGTGTTGGGGAGCGAGGAGACCGCCATCGGGGTCAGCCAATCGGCACATCTAAATATTCTGGCGGCACTGAGAAGGACCGGCATGTGAGGTGTCCGGCTGATCACAATCAACTATCTAGATGAAGAGAAGAGGGTCAGCTGATCCCCAGGGATGTGATGAGCCCTATGAGTGCAGATCCCGCCGGACCCCCTGCCTCCTTCGAGGCGATCAGCGGTCGATTCGCGTCACCTTGATGCGAACGCCAGGCGACTCGTTCTCGGAGGAATAGCGCTTGCTCGTCGTGATCGAAATCACCTGGGAGTCATCAGGAATGATCACCTTCGCCAGGCCGTCCAGAACGGTCCTGACGAGCTTGTCGATGTCCGGCCTCTTCGTGTTCAGTCTTCTCTTCTTTGGGAGGCTCTTCGGCCTTTGGAAGAGGAAGTCGGCCCTGACCTCGTAGCCGCAGTGCTTGTCCCCGGAATAGAAGGAAACAGCCCGGCTCTCGTTCGCATGCTGAGCCTCCATCGCGATCCGGAGCTGCCATCTCCTCGTGTCCTTGTTTCCATGCGTCGTGACGACCTTGTTTATCTTCTTGATGTAGTACGACCTCGTGCTCCCCTGAGGTTTGGGATCCCCGCAGACGAAGAACTCGATGATGTCCCCCTCCACCCCCTGGTCGTGCAGCTCCGCCTCCTCCACCGGGCTGGCATCGTACATCTCATGCTCACGCGGACTGTTGTCGGAGGGGAAGACCATCTGGGTCTGGACTCGGTTTTCTCCATCATTAAGCTTTCGGAGGGGAGGGCGACAGACCTCGGTCCTTCTCCTCCGATCCCCTTTCGACGAAGGGGCGATCTTTCAGAGCTATCCGCGCCGTATCGATCAGCAGGGCCGTCCCGGCGAGAGTCGCCAGGAGCCCAGCAATCCATCCCCAGGAGAAATCGAGGACTGGGGCACCGATCACCAGGTTCTTCGAGAAAGGAATCGCGACGAAGAAGGGAATGTACATGAGGAAGCATCGCAGGGCTATCCTCCTGTTCTCGGTCGCCCAGGCAAGGAGGAAGGTGATGGGGAAGATGTAGTAGCCCATCAGCGTCCTCGGGTAGAAGAGGAGGAATGCGATCACAACCACGAGGGTCCCTTGCCAGAATCCCAGCTTCCTCTTGTGAACGTAGATGGCCGCTCCTACGACTGCCGCAACAAGCAGTATCAGTAGCAG
>DYTM01000162.1 GCA_020725985.1 Methanomassiliicoccus sp. | reverse complement strand
TTCCTGACAAGAACCTCGGGTCTGAAGAGCAAGTTGTAGGCGTTCAAGGCGTGCTCCCTCGTCCGCCTGTCCGCCAGCCATGCGAGTGTCTTCTCATCGTTCGCTTCGTCCTCGTGGACGAAGACCTCGATGATGTGCTTGCCACTCGTGAGCTGGCATTGTATCAATCCGGTCGACGCCTCGTGCGCGCAGGTCTTGTCGATCTGCTTCCCCCCCGGCATGCCCAGCGCGATGACGATGTCGCATTCCTTCTCCTCGAGAACCTTCTTGCACGCTACCGGGAGGTCCTTGACCCCCGGGACGGTGTAGCGCACGATCTTGAACCCCGTGCCGGACCTGTTCAGTTCGTCGATCGCTGCCCCGCCCATGTCGTATCTGGCAAAGGTGGTGTCAGCGATCCCAATCGTCCTCATCGGTCCCCCTCCGCCTTGTCGATGGTCTTCTTGAACGTATACCAGTCGATGATCTTGCGGATGATCTTCCTTGTTCCGTTCAGATCGTCGGCGTACTTCGAGAGGCGGATAACCTTGGCGCGAATCCCTCTCCTGTCGATCTCGTTCTGGAGCTCGCGCTCGTCGAACTCCTGATCGTATCCCAAAGCGATGACATCCGGCCCGATGTCCCTGACGACCTCGAAAATGTCACCTTCGTGGCCGATGATCGCCCTGTCCACTGGCTTGAGCGCCTGTATGAGTTCGAGCCTCAGGGCCTCAGGGGTGACAGGTTCATGTTTCCTTCTCCTTACTGTAGCGTCCGTCGCCACTATGACAACAAGCTCGTCCCCGAGTTTCTTCGCCTCGTTCAGGTAGTGAAGGTGACCGGCGTGTAGGAGGTCGAAAACCCCAGTCGCCAACACCCGCGTCATCGCGACCACTCACCGCTTCTCCAGGCCTTGACTATCTCCCGGCCTTCGAGGAACCGGATGTCGTGTTTCGTAGCGTACTTCTGCGCACTTTCCTTCGGAAGGGAGTTGCCGTCGTCCCCCATCATCTCGCAGATCGTCGCGGTCGGAGTGACTCCGGCCATCACCATCAGGGCCGTGGCCAGCTCGGTATGCCCAGTCCGGGTGACGAGCAGGTCCTTCCTCGCGTTGAGAAGGTAGACGTGGCCGGGGGCGCGGAAATGCTTCCCGAACTCGTCTTTCGCCCACCCGTTTGCTGTGGAAAGCGCGGCCCTGCTGAGTTTGGCAAACTCGGAAATCGTGAGGGCACGGTCGTTGTCAGTGATGCCGGTGAATGTCTTCCTGTGGTTGATGGTGATCGAAAAAGCGGACTTGGCGTCGTAAGGTATGTCGTCGGGTGTCAGCTTCGAAAGCACTGGATACCGGTCCGAGATGTCACTGAAAATATCTGCAAGGTAGGGGATCCCGATGTTCTCGCGGATGTCGTTGTGAACCGTCGTGCAGATCAGTCCGCCTGCATCCTTCCTCATCATTCGAATCGTTGCGGGCGTAACCATCTCCGACGGGATGACCATGTCTGTCTCCCTTTCCCTGTCATCCGCGTCGTACACGAGTACGATTCTGCCCTCGCGCAGGTCCTGGAGGGCCCTGAGAAGCGTCTCTGACATCCTCAATCGCCTTCCAGCCATCGCAAATTACTGTATTATTCCTTATGTAACTACCACTTGGTTGGTAGATGCCCCGTCCTTGGGGGAGGAGAGCCGGACCTACATCCTCTTTCGCCCCACGGACACGCCGGGAGACACCGTCCGTGTAACAATTATAGGTACGTGATATGATAACCACCACATGCCCGATGCTCTCGATGACCTGGACCGAATGGCCGAGATAGATGTTTCGGGGATGGTGGCCCACATTTCGTCCTTCCCGGATCAGGTCGGCGCCGCTCTTGGCCTCTCGATCGATCTGCCCGGTGATGTTCCCAGAGCATGCGTGTGCGGGATCGGGGGATCCGCGATCGCTGGCGACATCCTTTCCGAGCATCTCTCAGAGGTCTCGGCCACGATGCTTCCAGTTGTCCGAGGACCGGATCTGCCAGGCTGGGTAGACGCGGATACCCTCGTCGTCGTGGTCACCTACTCCGGGAACACGAAAGAATCGCTCGAACTGTTCCATGTCGCCAGGGAGAGGGGATGCCGCATCGTCGGCGTCGCCTCCGGAGGAAGGCTCCTCGAGGAGTGCAAAACCTCAGGAATCCCGTTCCTGAGGGTGCCCTCTGGAATCATGCCGAGGGCCGCTCTGGGATACCTGCTCGGTTCGATCGCCCTTGTGATCGAGAGGGCTCAGCTGGCCTCGGCCGCGGCAGACCTTCGGAGAATCCTGCCGGAGCTGGCGGCCTACGGGGAATCTGTCGTGCCTCACAGACCATCGCGATCCAACGAGGCGAAGATGATCTCAATGAAGTTGCACGGCCGTCTGCCCGCAATCTATGCGCCTAAGCCCCTGAGGCCCGCCGCAACCCGCTGGCAGACCCAGATAAACGAGAACTCCAAGATGCTTGCGGTGAGCGGGGAGATTCCCGAGATGAACCACAATCAGATCATCGGATGGCTTGAAGGCGAAAACCCCGGCAATTGCCTTCCGGTCTTCCTTACCGGAAGATCGGTCAAGGGCACGATGCTCCGCATCGTCGAGGAGACCGCGAGGATGTTTGAGGAGGGGGGACTTCGTCCGGTCGTCGTCGATCTCCCGGGGAGGACTCACCTCGAGACCGCTCTCCTCGGTGTGATTCTCGGGGACTTCGTCTCCTACTATCTCGCCATGCTCAAGGGCGTCGATCCCACTCCAGTCCGTTCGATTCAGGAGCTGAAGAGAAGGCTCGAGTGAGGGGCGGGGCGCCCCTTACACGCACGCCCCATGTCAACTTCCCACCCCATGTTTTATATGCGGTTTCATCATTTGGTCTCGTGACCCCATGAAGGAAGATGCCCTCTGGATAAGACGGCAGGTGAAGGCCCACAACCGGTGGTTTGAGGAATCCTTGCCGATGATTGCCTCCGAGAATGTCATCAGCCCCTTGGCACTCGAGATGATGATCTCCGACTTTCATGGTCGATACGCCGAGGGCATGCCGGGAAAGAGATACTACCAGGGCAACGAGTTCGTGGACCGGGTCGAGGTGCGGGCGATGGAGATCGCCCAGCGGCTCTTCAGGTGCTCGTTCGCGGACGTGCGTCCCGTCTCAGGGACGGTGGCGAACATGGCAGTTCTTTTCGCACTGGCCAGGCCGGGGGACCTCATTTCCTCCTCTGCCTTGGCGAATGGTGCGCATATTTCCACGGCCCAGTTTGGGGCGGTCGGATTCAGGGGGGTCGAGACTGTGAACTATCCGTGGAACGCCAAGGACATGAACATCGACCTGGACGGGACGAGGAGGATGCTTCTCCAGACGAGGCCCGTGATCGCCCAGTTCGGTCTTTCGCTTTACCTTTTCCCGACGCCGCTGAAGGAGCTCGACGACACCTTCCACGAGATTGGCTGCACCGTCTGGTACGACGGCGCTCATGTTCTCGGACTGATCGCGGGCGGGAAATTCCAGGATCCTCTGAGGGAGGGGGCCGA
>DYTM01000161.1:576-3551 GCA_020725985.1 Methanomassiliicoccus sp. | reverse complement strand
CAGCAGCGGACCGTATATGACGTAGCTGTGGCCGACTATCCATCCGATGTCGGAGGTGGACCACCAAACGTCCGTCTCCTTCAGGTCATAGACCCATTTCCCCATCGCATAGACGTAGACCTGATAGCTTCCGTGGGGTTGAACGGTCCCCTTCGGGTTCGCCATCGTTCCCGATGTATAGAGGATGAATGCGAGCTCGTCGGCGTCCATCGGGACCGCCTCGGCATCGATGCCGGCGCCCTTCTCGACCGCATCGCTCCAGAAAATGTCCCTCCCCGGAGTCATCGGCGGGTCTTCCTTCCCCCTCCTGAAGACAATCACCTTCTTCACGCCCTTCGCTTCAGCAAGCGCCTGATCGACCGTCTCCTTGAGGGGCACGGCCTTCCCTCTCCTGTATCCGATGTCCGCGGTGATGACAAGCTCGGAGCCGGCGTCGACGATTCTCTCGGCGAGAGCCCCATACCCGAAACCGCCGAAGACGACCGAGTGTATCGCGCCGATCCTCGTCGTTGCGAGCATGGCGATTGCAGCCTCAGGAATCATGGGCATGTAGATCGTCACCCTGTCCCCTCTCTTCACCCCCGAGGCCTTCAGCGCCGCCGCGAACTTCCTCACCTCGTAGAGAAGCTGGTTGTAGGTGATGACCCGGGTCTGCTCCCCCTCTCCGCTCTCCCATATTATCGCGGCCCGGTTTCCTCTTCCCCTCTTCACGTGATAGTCGACGCAGTTGTACGAGATGTTTGTCACACCGCCCGTGAACCATCTGAAAGAGTTGTCGGTCCTTTCGAATACCTTATCCCATGGCTTGAACCAATTGAGCTCGCTCGCGATCTCGCCCCAAAAGCCATCGGGATCGTCGAGCGCCCGCTTCAGAATCCACCTGAGATTCGGCGGATACTGGATCAGTCTTTTCTCCTCCATGACAGAAACCCCTGTAGCTGGGGGCGGAATCGGGGTCTTCTGTTAAATAGATTTTCTCAATGGACGCAGGAAAACGGGCTGCCCGAGAGCGGCGCCTAGGAATTCGAAGAATTGAAACAAGAAGGAAATGGAAAGCAAAAAAGAAGTTGGTAGGGAGACCATCCTACCGAATGGTCTTCAGTACCTGCCACGCCTTGGCGGGCGGTGGTTCTGGTAGCAATCGCGGCAATAGACCGGTCGCCCCTCAGTCGGCTTGAATGGAACTTCACATTCCTTTCCACAGTCGGAGCACACTGCCTTGTGCATCTCGCGCGGCTGCCTGTCGAACATCGTCTGGTTCACCTCCGTTCATTCTGATCTAAACACAACGCCTCTCTTTGGTGAACCAAACATTCGAAACCTTCTCATCTGTCACCATACCCGAGGTATTCTATTTAGTGAAATCCCCACTGGCGAGTGTAGTATTTAGGTTTTTTGCCTTAAGCGGCAGTTCTCGGTAACGACAAGCAAAGAGCTTGGCGGTCTGAATCGTCCCCAAGACAGAGGGCGCCTCATCTCTTCCCTGCCACGCATTCAAAGAAGAGGGTTTGCCTGAAGCTAGGCAGAATGGCGAAATGCGGCCTATCGGCCTTCGGGATCGAGGTGTTGGAGCGCCTGCAGTTGTCGATGTACCTCCTGCTCGTAATCGAAAAGCCACAGGACTCAAGTAGTGTGGATGCCTCGCTCATCGTGAATTCGTGCAGATGACCGTGAGGGAGGGTCTCGTTCATCTCCCACGAGGTCGGATTCACCCCCATCAGGAACTTCAGTCTGCGGCTCATGGTTGCGATGTTGGGGACGCTGAATATGAGCTTCCCGCCGTCCTTCAGAATGCGATGCAATTCGTTCATTATGGTCTTATGGGGGGTACAGAGGTGTTCTAGAACCTCGGTGAAGATCACGAGATCGAATTCACCGTCGGGATAGGGGATGCGTTCCCTTGTGACGTCGCAAATCTTGAGATCAATGTTGAGTTTGCGAAAGACATCCATCAGTCTGTCGGTGAGATCCACTCCTGCGTATCTGTAATGGGGATTTACCTCCCGAATCGCGAGGAGGTTGTGGTTGAGACCGACATCGAACACCTTCAGTGCTCCGTCCTCGATCGGAACCGCGTTCAGCGTCTCCAGGAACCGGTTCTTGTGATACTCGATGTAGTAGGCGTAGGACTTGCGCTCTTCCTCACCGGCTTCGAATCTGTAGGTGTCCATGAGCCGCTTCATCAGCGTGTCGAACTCCGACTCCGTCAGTCTCCCGGGGCTCATGCAGGGATGGTATCGCCGGTCATCGATTTATCCTTGTCTGCCAGCTCCAGCGGAGGATGTCTATGGCAAGATCAACGATCTGAGGCGCCTGGAGGCGGCCCGGTCTTCTCAGGGGCAATCCTCAGGATCGACGCCTCGAATCACCCAGATCGTCCCTCATCCTGAGGTACTCCTCTCGGGTGATTTCTCCCCGGGCATACCTTCTGTCAAGTTCCTCGACAGGCGAAATTCGGCCTTCGGCGCTAGGGGTCTCTTCGCTCTCCCCCACGCCTCCTTTGAAATCCCCGAGCCATTGGCCCCAGGTGATCGCGGAGATGATCATGGCCAGGACGATGGCTATTATGAAGAGCGCTCCCAGGGCGGTAAGAATCTTCGATGCTATGGAAAGACCGTCAGCCGGGCTCCCTTCCCCCAGGGACCACACAGTGCCGAGCATGATCACGATGAACGAGAAGAAGAGAAGAATGACGATCGCCGCGACAATCAAGGCGAACTTCGTTCTGAAGTGCAACAATTGCGCATCGCGATTCCGAATATTCAAGTTGAGCCTTGGATCCATGACCCAAGGTATGGGTAATCGACGGATCGTTGTCGGGTTTGTCGGGACGGCCTCTGCGAGTGGTGCGTAACTCCAAGAATGCAATCCTTCATTTACCATTCAGACGAGAGGACGAGCCATCCTTCTCCCATTCGTCCATCGAGAATCGCGTTCATTCTCTGAGGCGGGAACACATCGCGATGTGGTCTGAG
>DYTM01000161.1:0-566 GCA_020725985.1 Methanomassiliicoccus sp. | reverse complement strand
ATCCCTCGACTGCGCCGTTTCGCCACGAAGACTCTATCTGAGGATATCGAAGATGGACACAGAGCGGCCAATCACCGCTCCATTTTGCACAAGCCTTTTAGCATGCGACTGACCTGCTGGTGATAGTGATCGGATGAAGATCGAGTTGTATCACGCCTCGAAGTTCGGGAACGGAGCGAAGGTCGCCGAGGAGTTGCGGCAGGTCATGGAGGCCAAGGGCCATCAGATGAGCGTCCATCATATCGATGAAGCGAAGCCGCAGGGTATTCCCCCCGCCGACCTGTACATCTTCGGGTCCCCGACGCGGTTCGGCGGGCCAATCGGCAGCATGCGCCGGTTCGTCAAGAAGGTCTCCCTGCCGCCGGGGACGAAGTATGCGATATTTGCGACCCACGCGGACGCGGTGCCCAACAAGAAGACCGGGAAGATGCCGACTGAGGAGGAACTGAACCGCGAGAGGAAGACCATACCCGTCCTGGACGAGGCCTTGAAGGAGAAGGGACTGGTGAAGGTCGCTGACAAGGTGTTCAGCGTCTCCGCAGAGGCTCTGAAAGGGCCGCTGAAAG
>DYTM01000160.1 GCA_020725985.1 Methanomassiliicoccus sp. | reverse complement strand
GACTGGAAGGGCCGTCACGGAGAGAGCGATGCAAAAGAAGACAAGCTCAGCACCCTGCATTCCGAGGAATTGGCCTGCGATAAAAGCAAGAGACATCGGGACTATCATTCGTGAAACTGCAATTTTAGCGCCGAGGGATGAGGAAGACAAGAATCGTCTCGGCGATATCTCCAGTCCCGCACAGAGCATCAGCAGGACTATTCCAATGTCGGCAAGATCATAGATGAATCGATCGGAATACATCCCATTCAATTGCGTGAAGACACTGCCGAGCACGAACGGTCCAAGGATGATCCCTGCCAGGAGTTCTCCGACGACCGGGGGCTGATTCATGCGCTTGGTTAGTTCCCCCATCAACCTTGCAGAAACTACGATCAGAAGAAGATAGACCAGTACCATGATATCCATTCGTGCGCACCATCGCAAATCTTGGAAATACCGTTCTTCAGATGGCTCAATATCGAGAAATGGCCATCATAAAGCCTTCTTGCTGGTTATCACTTTGGAGAACCGCTCACACGCGGACAGTCTCAAATACTACTAGCTCTCGTTGATTTCTTGGAGAACATGACAAACGGGAGTAGACCTGTCCGGATGGGGCTGGGGCCACTGAGAATCATAATCGGTCTTTTGATGGGGCTTACCGCACTCTTTGCGGCGAGCAGTGGTTTCAATGTCTTCGGAGAACAACCGGACACGGGCTCAGGTTGGTTCTGGTGGATGATCTTGATCCTGATGGTGGGAGTGGTCGCAGCAGCCATACTCATCATCGGCATAATCTATGTGATCAGATCGCATAGGCGTGGGACCTCATATCAACCTCCGTTGCCGCCTTCACAGCATCAGACCGCAGACCAGAAGAAGGAAGCGCTCAAGATCCTCGGGGATCGGTACATCCGGGGGGAGATTACCCAGGAGGAGTACGCAAGGATGAAGGATGAGATTGGCTGATCGCCATCTGATTGGGTCGCTTCAGAAACATTCGTGGTCATACCGAGACAAGAGGCAGTGAACCTCATTTGAGGTCTGCCCCCACTGTGAGATGGGCTAGGCTCCTTTCCATTCCTTTCTTCCTCATTCCGTCTCCCGTCGGAATCGCCTAAGGCATGGAGGCAGGCGGGCCCGTGGGAACTGGTTATCCAGCAAATCCAGATGTCCGCGAAAAGAGGTCAATCAAGGGGTTTTTTGCACCGAGGGCCAAACCCTTTCCATTTTTTTCTTTTTCGATCGAGTCGCGATCGACGCTCGAGAGGGGTCGCCTATTGCCCTTGATTTCTCCCGGATCGGCGGAGACAACCCTCGACGCACTTGGGCGCGCTTGCTGCGCTATTCGACTTGGTATTCCCCATCCGAGACCCTATGGTAATCCCCATCCGATTCCCTATCATTTTCTACAGGAGGTTGAACGAGAATCCGAGAGCCTCATACGTAGGGCGCATGAGGCGGCGGAACGCAAGAGGAGATGACAAGAAGATGAACCAGACGAAGAGGGCCCCACCGTCGAGGGTTAGGTATCTCCAGAGGAACCCCGTAGTGAGCTTCCACCTTCCGGCGGATCTGCGAGATAGACTGAGGGCAATGGCTGCCGAGGATGGCGTTACAATCGCCGCATATGTCAAGCGCTTCCTCAGCGATCTCGCGGCGAGAGACGACGAGAAAGAGAAGGCTAGGCGAGAGGGATACAGGGCTGGCTACGAAGAGGCAAGAAGACGATACGAGATAAGGTATCGGTGTTCGGTGTGCGGGGGTTCTATGACTATACCACCTGGATCGCCGTGCCACAACTCGATCGTCAGGCACCTGCACAAAGACGGATGGGGACACCATGCATGTGTCAAGGCGCGGTGAAGATTCCGATGATGGTGCTCATGGGATTGGAGCGCCCGCTCCCCAGCCTGCACATGGTCTCGACGTCCTCATGTCATCCTGATGAGTCGAGACACGAGCCAAACGAACGGTAGCGGTGGAACACCCTGCAGCCTCCATCAGTAATGGTGAGAACATAACGGCAATGGGAGCGCGTCTCCAGGAAAGCACCAGGAAGAGTAGTATCCAGAGAAGCGGATCTCGCGCCAAGAATGGTCTCAAAGAGACACATCAAGGCGTGGGCCATCATTCTCGGGGTTGTCGCATTGACGATAGCATTCCTCTCCTAGGGCGGGGGATCCGAGAGACGGTCCGGGAGAACCTGGGACACGAAGACATCGCGACGACGCAGATCTACCTCCACCTCAACATCCGGCAGCGGTCGAGGATGTACAGGGAGGCGACGAGGTTTGGGGTCTGAGGGGAGAAATCGCCCAGGCGCTGGGACCGTGGGGGGCGATGGCCTGAGTGCTGAGATCAGAGAAACGAGAACCCTTCGCGTCGAGATATCCCCGAGAATGGCGAATCTGCTCGATCAGATCAAGATGTTAGAAGGAAAGGCGAAGAAGGAAGTCGTGGAAGAGGCGCTGGAGTCGTATCTTGTATCCTCGGATCATCGAGGGCGATAATGGGAATACTCCCGACAATTTCGTAACGGTAACATTAGGCATGTCGGCGAACTGTGACAACAGAATTCCTTCAACGATCTCACTGACTACCCATTTGGCGGTGTTTCTCGGTCGCAGGATCAATCCGCTGCCGTGCAACTCCGAACATGTGGGTTGCCTACCGGGAATCAAGTCCATCAGGACAACTTCGTGCTTCCGCCGTATGCGAATCCGGCTGTGATGGTTCCTCTATGTGAGTCCCCTGACTTTCTCCTCCTCGACTTCCTTCATCACTTCCTTGACGAGCTTGATGAACGCTTCGGTGAACTCCTCCCCGCGATACTTCGCCCACCGCTCCGGGATGATGACCGCCTGCCCCACGGGGCAAGCCCTCTTGTCCAGGTAGTAGCCCGCATTCTCGATACCCTTCTCCTTCTCGGGGCTCTTCCATTCCTTCTCGATCCGGCGGGCTACCTCGGAGAACACGCGGGTGGTGTCCTTGACCAGGAAGACGTCCCCCTTGACCGGCAGTCTGCAGTCGTTCATGTCGATGCCGTAGAAATTGACAGATTCGAAGCTGGGCTTGAACCTCGCCTTGGAGAAGTCGACCCGTCTCATCGGATTGACCGGGATCGGCCGGCCGATCATGTAGGTCTCGCCAGGACGCGGGTCGTCTCTTCCGTAGAATCGGACGACATTCAAGGTCCCGACGAGCACGCAGTCGTAGAACTGCGAGCCGTGGAAGTTGACGTGGCCGATGTTGCACTTGAAGAGGCAGTGCTCGAACCTCGGGTAGCCGAAGGAGGCCCGGGAGAACGTTCCTTTGATGAACTCGACGTCCTCGAACACACCGAGATTCTTCTCACTTCCGCCGCCCAACAGGAGGTTCTCGATCCAGCAGTCCTGGAATCTGACGCGCTTGAAGGAGCAGCCGCGGAAGTCCGCAAGATAGAGGTCGGCTCTGTTGAAAACGCAGTCCCGGAACTCGCAGTCCAACCATGTCGAATTGGAGAAGAGCGACATGGAGAAGTCGATGTCCTCCAGGACGAGATCCCGGAAGTGGTTCTCATTGGTCTTCGTCCTAAACACACC
>DYTM01000159.1 GCA_020725985.1 Methanomassiliicoccus sp. | reverse complement strand
CAATGACATCGTCGTCGGCGGCAAGAAAGTGTCGGGGAGCGCACAGACGAGGCGAGGAGGCGTTTTCCTTCAACACGGCACCCTCCTGTTCGATGTCAATCCCCAACGCATGTTCTCGGTCCTGAAGGTGGGAAAGGCGAAGATATCTGACAAGGCGATAGCGTCTTTCGAGGAGAGGGTGACTGCTGTCTCGCGCCTCGCCCCGATCTCGAAGGAAAGGATGATATCGGCCCTCCTGGAGGCCTTCACGAGGAACAAGGACTGGGAGTTCGGCGCCTGGTCCGGGAGGGAGATGTCCGAGGCGAGAAGGCTTGCCGAGGAGCGGTACCGGAGCGATGCCTGGAACTTCGGACGCTAGGGCCCCATGAGGATGAGCGTGGGGTTCTCGAGGAATTTGATGAGGTCGTTCATGAACTTCGCCGCCTCCGCCCCGTCAAGAACCCTGTGGTCGAAGGAGAGGGAGAGGGGAAGGATCTTCCTCGGGACGACCTTTCCCTGCTACACCACCGGCGCATCCATTATCCGTCCGGTGCCGAGAATCGCCGACTCGGGGAAGTTGATGATCGGTGTGCCGTAGGTCCCGCCGAAGACCCCGTAGTTGGTGATTGAGAAAGTGCCGCCCTTCAAGTCTGCCAGGTCCAGCTTCCTCTTCTGGGCGAGGTCGGCGAGCTTCTGCACCTCCTCCGCGAGTTCGAAGATGTTCTTCTGGTCCGCCGCCTTCACCACCGGGACGATGAGGCCGTCGTCGGTCGCGACCGCGATCCCGATGTTGTAGTACTTCTTGAGAATGATCTCCTCGCCCTCCTCGTCCACCGTCGCGTTCAGGTAGGGATGGGCCTTCAGGGCCTCCACCACCGCCTTCACTACGAAGGGCATGTAGGTGAGCTTGACTCGTCTGGTCTCCATCGCCACCTTCTTCTGCTTCTCCCTCAGCTCCACCAGCTCGGTCACATCCGCGAAGTCCATCGAGGTCACGTGCGCCGCTTTGGTCTGGGACTCGATCATCTTCTTTGCCACCGACCTTCGGACGCCCCTCAGTGGGACCCTATCGATCCAGCCGTAGAGGTCGAACTTCGCGACCGCCTTCGGCTTCGCCACAGGCGCGGGAACGATTTCCTTCAGGTCCGACTCGAGCACCCTCCCTCCCGGCCCACTCCCCTTCACCTTGGTCAGATCTACGCCCCTGTCCCGAGCGAGCTTCCTTACCGCCGGGGTGGCGAGCACCTCTGCTGTGGGTGGAGGAGGCGGTACGGGAGTCGGGGCCGCCGCGACAGCCTCTTCCTCGAGCGCTTCCGGCAGCTCCCCCACCACCGAGACCGAGGGTCTCCTTGCCGGCTCTTCCTCGGCACCTTCTCCTTCCTCGCCGATCGTCGCCAGCACCTCCCCCACTTTGATGATATCTCCTTCCTTGAAGTGGAGCCGGAGCACCTTCCCCGCGGCGGGGGAGGGCATCTCCACCTCCGCAATAGGCTGGTCCGCCTTGACGCTCTCTCCGACCTTCAAGAGCCACTTCTTGACTTCTCCTTCCGTCACTCCTTCTCCAAGATCCGGGAACCTGAACTCCACCGCCATCCTTCTCACCTCAGAATGCCGCAACCCTCAGCATGGCCTTGAGTATTCTATCTGGACTTATGTAATAATAGCTTTCCCCCATCGGCAACGGCACGGTGATGTCCGGCGCCGTGACCCTTTCCACCGGGGCCTCAAGGGAGAGCAGGGCCTTTTCGTCGATCCTCGACACAATCTCCGCCCCGAGCCCACAGGTCTTCGGGGCTTCATGGACAACCACCGCCCTCCCCGTCTTCTTCACCGAGCTGATGATCGCCTCGGTATCCATCGGGGAGAGCGTCCGGAGGTCGATCACTTCGGCGGAAACACCCTTCTCCTCTGCCCTCTTCGCCGCCTCCTGTATCGGCGGCATCATCGCCCCCCAGCCTATCACCGTCACATCCGAACCTTCTTTGACCGTTCTCGCCTTTCCCGGCGGGATGAGGCGCTCGCCCTCCGCCACCTCCTCCTTGATCAGCCTGTAGCTCCTCGTCGGCTCGAGGAAGATGACAGGATCCGGGTCCCGGATGGACGAAGCGAGGAGTCCCTTCGCCTCGGAGGGGGTCGCCGGCACCACCACCTTCAGTCCCGGAATGTGGACGAAGAGGGCCTCGGTGCTCTCGGAATGATGCTCGAGTGCCTTCACCCCCGCTCCGTAGGGCATGCGGACAACCATGGGAACGGTGAGCCTTCCCCTCGAGCGGTTCCTCATCCTCGCGGCGTGGGAGATGATCTGATTGAGTGCGAGGTACGAGAACCCCATGAATTGAATCTCCGCCACGGGTCTGAGGCCGTTCATCGCCATGCCGATTGAGACCCCGATGATTGCGGATTCCGCCAGCGGGGTGTCGATCACCCTCGAACTCCCGAATTTCCCGAGCAGACCCTCAGTCACCCGGAACACTCCCCCGTCCACTCCGACGTCCTCCCCGAGCACCACGACGCTTTCATCCCTTGCCATCTCCTCAGCGAGCGCGGCGTTGATCGCCTGGACCATGTTCATGACAGGCATCCTATCCCTCCCCCTTCGGCCCCATTTCCTTCCGGATAGAATCCAGCTGCTCTTTCAAGTCCGGAGGCAAGGTCGCGAAGTTGAACATGAAAGCATCCTCGATCGAAGGCGGGGAGAAGGACTGAGCCTTCTTCACCTCCGCCTCGACGATGCCCTGAGCTTCCTCAATGCATGATTTCTCCGTGTCCTCATTCCACAGCTCCTTCCCCTCCAGGTAGATCCTGAGTCTCTTGATAGGGTCCTTTTCCGACCACTCCTTCACCTCTTCCTCCAGCCTGTATCTCGCCGCGTCGTCGGAGGTGGTGTGGTCTCCAAGGCGGTAGGTGTACGATTCGATTAGGGTCGGCCCTTCCCCATTCCTCGCCCTCTCCGCCGCCTCGCTTGTGGCTGCGTACATTGCCAGAAGGTCGTTGCCGTCGACCTGTATCCCCGGGATGCCGTAGGCGATCGCCTTTTGCGCAATGGTTTTCGAAGCGGTCTGGAGCCTCCTTGGAAGAGAGATCGCATACTGGTTGTTCTGGCAGACGAAGACTGTGGGGGTCTTGAACACCCCCGCGAAGTTCAGGCCCTCGTTAAAATCGCCCTCTGAGGTGGCGCCGTCACCGAAGAAGACGAGGGCAATAGCCCTCTCCCCCCTTGCCTTGCTGGCGTAGGATATCCCCACGGCATGGGGGATCTGGGACGCGACTGGGATGACCGGCGGGGTCGCCCTCACCCCCTCCGGGTAGTTGCTCCCCTCCTCGTTCCCCATCCAGTAGAGATAGAGCTTCCAGAGCGGCACGCCCTTCCACATCAGCGCCGCCAGCTCCCTGAACGCCCAGACGAGCCAATCCTCCTTCTCCAGGGCCATCGCCGGTCCGAGCTGGCTCGCCTCCTGCCCTTTCGAAGGCGGATAAGCCCCGAGCCTCCCCTGCCTCTGAAGCCTCACCGCCTTCTCGTCCGCGAGGCGCGCCAGGACCATCGTCTTGTAGGCGCTGACGAGCACTTCGGCGTCAATCGAGGGCTCGAGTTTCGCGTTCACTTTTCCAT